>VMTD01000036.1 GCA_013791785.1 Methanobacteriota archaeon | reverse complement strand
CGAGTCCTTTACTGGTCGATTTGAATATTTTGAAAATAAGCCATACATATTTTTTAAAGGACAATGGTTTCTTTCTATCTCTATACCAGTGGTTTTTAATGCATGAATTGCTTCATTAAAATTAACTGTTCCAACATCCTTTTCCATTGACATGAGTAAGTGATGGTATGCCTGTGAGTTTTGATATAATGCATAAACTGCATCCCCAGATGGGTAATCGTTAGAGGTAAGACCCTGTGAATAATTGTTTTTAAAGGGCTCATCAATACTTTTTAAAAGGTTGCAATCTTCGTAGACATTTGAACGTAGTATTTCGGGCCCTGATGAGATAAGTTTTATTTGTGACCCAAAAAATCGGGCATGATCATCTTTAGATTGAAATAATATTTTTGATAATTGTTGTAATTCCATTGTCCATTTGCTGTTTATTCGAGGAGACTGTCGAATGGTTAATAATTGTTGTAGAGCTTCATCTCGTGTTCCTTTTTCCAAATTAGAAAAATCATGAACATCATAATATCCAAATAATATGCGCATTGATTTTCTAAATTCATTAAACGCCATTCAGGCACCCCCTATTCGTGTTTGATATGCCACTCTGATTGTATGGAATAATAATACTAATAGGAAAATCCAAACCCCCACCATTACGAACATTTCAATGTATATATTAGATTGAACCTTTGATGAATATAAATACAATGGTATATATGCCAGTAATAAAATAACACTAAGAAGAACAAATACCACTAAATATTTCTGGCTTTCTCTTCTATTGTGACCTTTCGGAATTTCGTAATTACTTTGTAATTTATGAAACTCGATAAGTATCCTTATAAATATTAGTGAAAAAACAAATGCAATTATCCATGCAATATAATTATATTTGTCAACATCATTGCAAATAGAAGCTAGCCATCCGGTAATAAATAACGCCATGATTATTTCAGTTACGTTTTCGAATCGAATTTTCAAACCGTGATTAAAATTCTCAGGCTGGGCATTTGAAGTCATAAGCTTTCACACTTTTTCTAATCTTTCTGCAACTTCGATTCCTTTATTAGTTATTTTAATTAATACTTTTTTTTCTGTTGGCCAAATTTTAATAACTAATTCATGTTTTTCTAAAGCATTCACATGAAAATGAACAGATGGTGCTTTTAGTTTTATCTTTGTTACAATCTCACCAATCGAAAAAGCTTTTTCGGGATTTGAGAAGAGTGCTTTTAGTATAAGTCGTCTTTTTTTGTTTTCTGAAACGCAATATAGGCTATCATTATCAACAGTCATGTGCTGACGCTCCTTGTTGTTCCGAGATATATTAGGATATACTTAAACATTTCTTAATTTCAATTGATATACATTCATATCAATCTATATTTTTATGTAGGGTAATGCAATTCCTTCATTTCGTTAAGCCTGTTTGTGCCAGCGCCTTCGGATCCCTGCTTCTCGATATGAATTCAAGTTTTCCTTCTTTGATTTCAACAAATCCGATTCTTGCCAGAAACTCGACATCTTCCTCAATATCTTTGATTTTTTTGGTGATATTTGTCAATGAACGAGATACGCTGTTGCGATGAACTTTATATTGTCGGGCGATTTCAACAATCGATTTTCCGCCTTTAAGTAACTCCATAATGTCCTGTTCTCTTTCTGTTAACGTGGCCATATACACACCGTAACTTGATAACACAGACAATCTTTTTAGGTTTATCAACATATACACCCTTTACAACGTGTTTAAGTTAATTTTATATACGCCAATCTCCATATGGCTCAACCACGGAGGAGAAAATATGAAAAGATGCTCTACACAGATTCTTGCGAACTGGTCAATTCACAGCACTAAAAGCAAATCACCAGATGGGGTAATTACCTCCTTTCCTTCAGTTGATACAGGGCATATTCCACACCATGGCTCCTGTTTGCAAATCTCTTTTCTTCAATCTGCTTGTCTATCCATTTCACTAGTTCTGGATCTATTGTCACACTTATGGAGCTTTTGTTTCTCATTATTATCCCGCCTTGCTCTGCACTGTAGAAAATTATATAATATGGCTATGTTATACAGTAGTGCAGAGCATGACTGTGCGGTGTTAAATCATGTGAATCGTGGAGGAAGTAGATGAAGAGAACTCTTGCGATAACCCTTGTGTGTTTACTAATGACTACAGCCAGCATTGGAACTCTAATCAGCATCAAGCCGGTTTCTGCAAACCAAACTCAGCCAACAACCATGGCAAACATCTTCACTGAAGGCTTTGAGGGCGATTTTCCTGGGGAGTACTGGATTGTTGGCGACTGGGATGCTACAAATGGAGCAGATTACTGGGACGATAACGCGTACAGGTCATATGGGGGAGACTGGAGTTGCTGGTGCGCGGACATTGGGACACATAATCCGGACAAATACGACGACTACATGGACGCCTTCATGTACATCCTTGTGGATCTGAGTGGGTACAGTTCTGTAACGCTGTCCTATTATTACTGGCTGCAATCCGAACTCTCATGGGATTTCCTGAAGGTCATGTATTATTCATCTGGCGCATGGAATTATCTCGATGCCCACAGCGGAAACAGCGGGGGGTGGTCTTATTCCTCAATATCAATACCATCAACGGCCACGCGTGTAGGATTCTATTTCGATTCCGACTCATCCAACTGTGCCTATGAAGGTGCGTATGTCGATGATGTTTCGCTTGACGGAACCGCTGTCGAGTATTATGTCACGGTAAACACAGACCCGCCAGGCAGGACCTTTACCTCTGACGGAACACCTTACTCGAATGCGGTCACCTTCCTCTGGACAGCAGGAAGCACTCATACAATCGCCACTACATCTCCTCAAGTAAGCGGGACCAGCAGATACGTCTGGAGTAGCTGGAGCGACGGTGGTGCAATGAGCCATTCTGTTACAGCTACCGGAGAGATGACTTACACCGCGACTTTCAGCACAGAATACCAGCATACGATTTCAACAAGCCCGTCCGGCAGGAGCTTCACAATAGACGGCTCGCCCCATTCGTCTAGCCAAACACAATGGTGGGCATCAGGCTCATCGCATACCATCGGAACGACTTCCCCGCAAACAGTTGGCACCACAAGGTATGTGTATTCTTCCTGGAGCGATGGAGGTACAATATCTCATACGGTTTCGCCTTCGTCTGCCGGGGATTATACAGCAACTTTCAATACAGAATATCAGCTTTCAGTGACCAAGAATCCAGCGCAAACCTTGGGAAACATTAAACTAGGAAGCACCTGGTACAACGGAGTATCAACAGCATCTGCCTGGTTTAGCTCAAGCGCTTCTCCTGCAATCGAAGTCACCACACCCGACACAAGCGGCGGCACAAGATACGTGTTTGGCTCATGGTCAGGCGACAAAACAGGTTCTGTAAACCCGACCACTGTCACAATGAACAGCGCCAAATCTGTGACTGCCAATTACAACACACAGCATAATCTGACAGTAGATTCAGCACATGGGACGACTATCGGAACCGGCTGGTACGATTCAGGCTCAATTGCCAATGCAGGTCTGACATCGGACGTGGTCAGCGGTGCAACCGGGGAGCAATTTGTATTTACGCAATGGTCCGGCGATGCCACTGGCCAGAGCTATTCGCAATCTGACGCAATAACAATGAACGCACCGAAGACAGCCACTGCCAACTGGGTCAAACAATATCAGCTGACTGTGAACTCGACACCGATTTCCAGCGTTAATGTTTACGCTGACGGGGCGGCAAATCCGACTGGAACAACATCATTTCAAGCATGGTTCAACGAAAGCACAACGCATACCGTCAAAGCTGAACCAAGTGTCACACAAGGTTTAGACACATATCAATTCGTCAACTGGACGCTGCCATCGGGAACATCTACTGACAATCCGGTATCGATAATGATGGACAATGCAAAGTCAATAAAAGCCAATTATAAGCTCCTCAGTAATGTCGGTTGGATAGCTGGCCATGTCTATGAAAGTGATGGAACAACACCCATTGCCAGCGCCAATGTAATCATAGTGGGTGGGTCAGGAAGCGATATAACAGATTCCTCTGGCTACTACAATTTAACAGTTGAGCCAGGCACTTATAATCTGTCTGCGAGCAAAAACGGCTATGTCACCGGAACGATTCAGGTAAGCGTCGTTACTAGTGTGACTACTACCCAGGATTTCTCTCTGACATACATTGATCCTAGTGTCCAGGGCTGGGCTGTTGGATTTGTCTATGAAATAGGTACAACAACTCCAGTCTCAGGAGTTACAGTAACTGCAACTGGCGGGACAAGCGATATAACTAGTACTGATGGATTCTATAATATCACATTATCTTTTGGAAGTTATACCCTCACTGCTACAAAAACAGGTTACTCAGCTGCCTTGGATTCAATTACAATAATAGCAGGCCAGGAAATTTCGACAAATCTGCATCTCACCAAAGATAATGATGACTCACCGCCAGATGATGTTCCACCAGACGGAACAATAGAAGGATATGTTTACATTTCAGGAACCAGCACACCAATCAATGGCGCAATTATTCAGATTCAAGGTGGCTCCAGTGCCACAACAGATTCAACCGGATATTATTCATTAACTGTTTCAGCGGGAGCCTATAGTGTAACATCTAGTAAGGAAGATTATACCTCGGACACAAAATCAGTTACTGTGAATTCAGGCCAGACTACTACAAGAGATTTCTACCTTATTTTATCCATTCCACCAGGAGATGACACAGACTCAGATGGGCTTCCTGACAGTTGGGAGCAGACATATTTTGGAAATCTAAATCAGGATGCAGACAATGACTTTGACAGTGATGGTTTAACAAACCTTCAGGAATATGCCATGGACACAGAACCAGACAATGATGACACAGATGGAGATGGAATAAAAGACGGTGATGACCCAAATCCACTTGTTCCTGAGGCTGGTACCGACGAGGACATTTTAACAAATCCCTGGCTCTGGCTTGTCATAATACTTGTTATTTCTGCAATAATTGGTGCTGGACTATATTCCCGAAAGAAAAAGAGAAAACCTGAAGAAAGTCAAGAAGATGAATCATTGCCAGAATCAGAGGACACATCACTACATGAAGTTGGTAATGTAGAAAAAGGTGTAGTTGCGGTAGCCCCTAGTATTCCTGCTATGCAATGGAAACCATTGACTGGTAGACAGAGGGAGCTTGCGCAGGGGCGGTTTAAGGAATACAAAAGAAAGTTGAATAAGGACTACAAAGGAGGGAAACTGACAAAAGATCAATGTTTGGCTCGGGTCAATAAACGTGAGGTTGAACTAGGATTGAAACCCCCCCTCAGCACTTAGAATTACAAACAGAGTGCATGTTCAAAATCAAGTTGTAGCTATATCCACGGAGGCAGGATAGATGGTAAAATTGGGAAAGAGACAATATGCAGAGGATGAGTTGAAGCAATACAAGAAAAAGCTGAATAAAGCTTACAAGGCAGGAATCCTCACAAAAGAAGAATGTTTAACAAAAGTGAATATACATGAAATTGAGTTGGGACTGAGTTCACCTAACGATTTACATGTAACTCTTCCTCCCGATGAAAAGAAAGATGAGGTAAGTATAGAAAAGAAACCAGATGAAAAGCCTGATTCAATAGAGCTTGATAAAGAGCCAGATTTCACAGAAGAAAATAATGAAACAACCATTGACCCAGAGATATTAGAAGAAAAACCTGACACTATTGAGTCTAAAGATATTCAAGAATCAACTGATGAAATCAAGAGGAATCCAAAGAAAAAAGGTATTGCTATTTTTGTTATTGTAATATCGATTATTTTAGTATCAGCCCTCCTGTTTGCAGATATAGATGGAGATAATCTTATAGGAATCAATGAACTGAATAACGGTACTGGAATTTTCAACTCAGACAGTGATAATGATGGATTGAACGATGGGATGGAAATTGAATTGGGAACTAATCCCACCTCTCCTGACACGGATTCTGATGGATTGAGTGATAGTGATGAACTAAACATTCACTCCTCTGATCCAAAAGATTCTGATTCCGATAATGATGGTTCTTCTGATTCCCAGGAAATTAATGAAAGGACAAAAATCCTTGATGATGATTCCGATGGTGATGGCTATGTGGACGGTGTGGACCCTAAACCACTTGATGCATCTTTTCCCGTTTTAGCAATCAATGACACTATGGTTTTGGGCCGGGGAAAAGGGACCTATAGTTATTCTTCAGACATAGAAATTCTAGTTTTTCCACCGTTTAGGGAGCCTGAATCAGAAACTGGGTTTCCTGCACCATACTGTCCTCCTATTTCAATTTCATGTTCAATCAAAGATGTTTCAATAGGTGTTAAGCATTATTCAAGCTATTCAACAAATTTTACCTTAAGTCATTGGTCATGGCTTGATTTGGGTGGCGATCATATTATTGTACGTGTCCAATTTTCTCTAAACGCTATTGTTGATGCAACTATTGGAGAAAACACGGAAGGAAATTTTAATTTCGTTGTCACCTTTGAATCAATGACTGAAATAGCAAGTCAATCCATTCCCTCAAAAGATACGGTTCTCTACGAATCAATCGATAAAGATATGGAATATGTGGATTATGATTCTCTTACAGGGACAAAATTATTTTACGAAAAAAGAAGAAACAGCTTCTATGATTGGCGCTTGGATGTTCCCATATCATTCGATGCATATGCAACAAATGTCCGCATTAATCCGAATTACAATACAGCCAGTGTGGATGGCTATGTATGGATTGGAAGATGGGTCGGTTCAGTTGACTCAGAAAGGTCAGATTTCATTAATGAGTTGAAAGACATGTATCGTAGTCTTGATCTAGTAAATTATCCCGATGCTACGCCTTCCGTAGTACACGGATCTGGAACAGCCATTGCTGTTTGGACTATTGAATTTGAATTCAGCGTGGTGACAGATGGGGACTCGCTTTCAGGTATCAAAGCCGGTGAGTTTTCAGAGCTTCCAGCATTTTATCCAAATGCAGTTCCAACAGACCTAAGTTTCATGGTTCTTGACGGCACAGATACGGTTGCACGTGTGGAAGTCGGTGAAGTGAATTACGAACTTACTGATTACTATTCAACATTCAGTAAAATCAATATAATTGATTCTTACAACGAAGACAATGTTATTGGTCAGGGCTATTATTTCAGTGGTTTGCCTTTCTCGCAAAGCGATTTGCAGGATGCTTTGATCGGGAATTATCTTTCTTTATTCGCAGGAGCAATAGAAACCAATCAGCGAGTTGAAATCTTAATGGATATTCCAGGTTTCATGGAGAGAATAATGTGGGAATAAAAAAAGAGGTATAACCATGGACAAAAACGAGAAGAAAGTTTCACTGTTTGCTGGACTCGGAATAATGATAAGTATTGGTATTGGTGCTCTCATTGGCTGGATTCTCGGTTTGGTGATTTGGTTCGTATTCACAATCTTCAGCCCAATTAACATGGCACCGCCATTGATATACCAAATAGCCTGGGCAGTATTCGGGGCATTGGGATTTCCTTTCTTAAGTAAAAAATAGGTGATAGTATGGATGAAATAAATGAAGAACAACAGATAATGAAGCAAAAAAACAATAAAAAGAAGCTGATCGGAATAATTGCTGTAATTATAATTATCGCAATATTAGCAATAGCACTGATTGGCTCAGACACAATAAGCATTAGCAGAGGAGTAACTATGAGAGAGCTCCAGCTTGACTTTAATAATGAGGATCATGATTATCGGCATTACAATGACGGAGATACAGTTGTTTTAGTAGACCGAATTACATCTCTTGAGATTAAAACAGGTATTAGTGGAAACCCTATTACGATATTGGAATTCAGTGCCAAACCACTTCCAGAAGTGGAATTGAACACTCAAACTTCTCCATATTCATGGGATATAGTAGAAAGTAGCACTGAAGACTGGTATACTTATGATCCATTTTCAAGTACACCCGTTAAGACTACATTTGATGGTGATATAGCTGTATTGGAAGATATCTCAGACACATACCATGTTGGAGATATGGTAAAAATCACACTACGTTTCAAATCGGTTGATGTTCCAGGTGTTTGGGGTAATGAACCTTACACAACAGAGAAAATTATAGAGACAATGCCAATTATTGGTGGAATTACTGCTGATGAAATTGAAAAGGTCTAACTTTACTATTTCAGTCAGGTGAGGTTTGGAGAGGCTTCCTCTCCATGAACTGTCACCTCCTGGTTTTGTTGATTTGCAAAGCAAATCAGCTTTTGCCGGGACAAAAGCGAACACATAATGTTCTTTTTAATTCTACATCGTTCACTTCTTCTGGAGTTTTGCTATTTTTTAACATGTTATTTTCTATCAGATAATTAAATAATATATCATGGAGTTACACCACTCATAGATATTTAACTCAAAAAGTCACGAAGGCAGGAAAATATGATCAAACACTGGCTTTACTCAAAGAATGGGAATGTATACGGCCCTGAAGACGCTCCGGTTATGAGAGCTTTAGCACGAGAGGGGAAATTATTGTCTGATGTTCCAATTAGTAGCAATCTCATACCATTTTATGGATGGAAACTTATAAGGGACGAACCCTTTGTCTTTGCTGAGTGTTTAAAATTTATGGCGGAATCTCATTTGGAAAGGGGTGAACCTGAAACCGCAATGGATTGCTATAAAAATGCAATTGCGTGCCATTCTTTAGAAGGGAAAGAAATAGCTTTGTATATGAGCATCCTTAGTAATACAAAAAAAATTTATGGACTTATTTCGAACAAATTAGATGAAGAAGACCGTGAGATATTGAAAGGTGTTGAAAAGGGGGTTGGGAAATTAATAAACTTCGATAACCTTCTTCGAGAAGAGTATTCTGATTGGTCACTTCAATGTCAGTTGATAATCTCAAAATTATACCCTAAAAGTTCAATATACTACAAAGAGTTGCAGAAAAGAAAAGGAGAAATAGAAACAAAAATTAAAGGCCAAAGACCCGACTGGTGTCGAATTTCTTCACTTGTCAATGAACAGTCAATATTACTGAGCACTCTTGCGAAAGAAACTCCAAAATCTATGTTACAGAAAACCATGTCTAAATGGCTGGAATAGATTTTATGTTACACATTGAGGTGGTTAAGTAATGACTTCTGCTGAGATAATAAAGAAATATATTGATAAAATTGAGAACGACGCAGGGAATATAGAAAAATTAGCCATTGAAATGCTGATGAAGAATACATTTCAGTATCATCCTTCACCACCTGACGTAGCAGTTATTGGGATTCCGCGTTACACCTGGAAACTTCCTACACCTGAGATCAAGCAAATTCAAAGGGAGGCAATACGCAAATATCAGGCTTGGTTTGCAACCTCTGCCATCCTGGTGAAAGAATATTTACCACAGCGAGAGGACGAATTCGCCCAAATTTACGTTAAGATTAATTCATATTTGCATTTTGATATGAAAACATGGAAACCAGAAAATGAAGCATATGTCGATACGTTCATTGACGAATTTAATCTCCAACGAAGCATGGTTATGGCAATACCTGGTGTGATTGAAATCAAAGAATTCGATGTTCGAAAACTAATAAGTGGCGAGCTAATCGATGATGAACTAGCAGAAGCTGAACATTTATTCGAAACCAAGCATCTTCGTGCGGCTGGAGCGGTTGCTGGCGTTGTGATAGAAAGATATCTCAGAACATTATGTGAAACTTCGACACCACCAATTCAATACAATAAAAAAGATACTATTGATCCTCTTGCCACTGCTTTATACAAGGCTCAGAAAATTGATATTACTCTCTTTAAAAAGATTCAATATCTTGCCAGTATTCGGAATAAATGTGATCACCCAAAAGACATCATGGCAAAAGAAATTGAAGAACTTGTTAAAGAAACTAGAGCACTGACTTCAAAATAATAATTGCGAGATGACACTCAAAAGCTGTTTGATTTGAGACATCTTACATTATTTTCCGAAATGTTAGAGAATACAAAACCAAAGTCGTGGGAGTAGGATTACGCATGCCCTGAACGACGATTGCGGTTTATCAATTCATCAATGCCCAGACAATATTCAAACAAAGGTTTATTATCTTCAAAATACATATAGAGATTCGTGATGCGAAAAATAGAGCTGGAAACAAACGAAAAGACAATATGCATCAGGGAACAATGCGATAACCTATCCCAGTGCGTCGAGAGATTGAGAAATATTATTGAACGCCAGCCAGGAAGAAAGGATCTGTACTTATTGAGAACATTAATGGAAAATTCTTTAACCAATCTCCAGGATAATTATTTGGGGAAGGTGTGAATGCAGAATATCGCATTGAAATTGGAAGCCTGCAAAGTAACCCTGGGAGTCCCATTCGACGAGTCCAGGAAGAAGATGTGCCCGGTTTACAAGAGATTGAGAGATTATCTGGAGGCCAGAGGCTGGACTAGAAAGCATTATCATGCGGAAAACGTGCATAACGGTGGCATGTGCTGCTTCAAGTACGAGAGGTTGGAACCTATTGACTCTGATATCGATGGGATCCTCTACACGGTCGAGGTAACCATCAGGGGCACGGAAACGACCTGCATCGTGAACATTACAGTCGATTCATTTGACCCGAAAGACAGGATGAAATCGCTTAATCACGAATCCGAGGCGGCGCTTCTCGATTCCCTGGTCGTTCTCCTGAGGAAATCCGAAACCCACAACGCTTGAAATGTTTTTTCAACTCATCCACTAACTTACCCTGCATTACGTTGTACACCAAACCATATACCTTGGATGAGGTTATCGACTGTTAAGCCAGCGATGAAACATATGGGCTATTTTTACTATGAAACCAAATATTATACTCACGGTTTTCCGATATGCTTTTGTTGATAAGAATTTTGCCGAGTATGTTTTAATATACGACTTTTTAACATCTTAAAAATTATTAGCAAGTCTTTTATATCGTTTGTCTCATATTTGATTCAAACATCTTTGGAGGGAAATAGTATGAGAACACCGGCAGAATTATATGTTAGAGAAATCAGAAGGAAATTGAAATACTACTTTGCGGCTTGGCTTCCAGGCGAAGAATTGAAATTAGGAGATGTTGGGATTTTGGAAGGGGATTTTTTTAGGAGGGAGACTACTTTAGAAGCATTGAACATCTCTTTTACTGAGAGACCAGACACAAGCCCCACTCCTATTGAATTGGTTTCACAACAAGGTACTTCTTTTACTTTGAAAATCTCGGGCGAGGCCAACGATGCGATACCTGTCTTGCCTGTTAACAAAGCGGGAATTAGTTTGAACTTTAGCAATGAGGGGGCATTTGTGTTCCAAGCAGCTGAAAGTTATGAGCCAACCATTGAAGATATCGCTACTCTAAATGAGCAAATACTACAGGCTCATAAAGAGAGGAAATGGAAGGAAAACTGGGCAGTTATTACCAAAATTGTGAAGGTCCCGTACGCGACCATCATAATATCCAATTCGCCAAACTCAGAAATTATATTTGAAACCGATGCAGCCCTTAAACAAGGCATTGTTGACCTGGGCAAGATGGGCACTAATTTAATGTGGAGAAAACAAACCGGGGATTTGATTAAAATGATTGGTGCACGAAATATTTCTCCCTTCTTTCAGCTTTGAAAGCTAAAAAGAAAGTGGCTTTTTGGCCCGCATTATGCAACCATGAAAATGAGTGAGATTTCCTCACCATCACTTTCATTGGAATCAATCACCCCAGAAATTGTAAGAGAGGATAAAGAAGTAGAGGAATCGCTTGTTCTTGATGTGATTTCATATTCGGAGGAATAAAAGGGTTTCAGTCCAAAATAAAGATGCCACTGCTAATTTTTAACATGCTAATTAGTGTTAGTAATATTTATAATCAGAGTCTAGCCTACTGTTTAGTTAATCAGATTCGGGAGTGATGTTATGGCCGGGAAGAAAAACAAGTCAGGGATGAAAAAGAAAATAACGCAAGATAAGAATGTTGTGGATGAAATCAAAACACGAAGTAAAACCCGCTTACAGAGAATTGTCATAGACGAGGTTCTTCCTGGCGGAGCTTACAGGGTTTTATCTGCCGAGATGAAGCCTTCTGCAAAGGAGAGCAAAGTGATTGATTCAACCGCCTGGGGTGAAGAGGTGGAGCATTATTTGGATTGGAAGCAGCTGAGCAACCTGCTCTCAGTGAAACAACCCGGAGAAGTAGGGGAAGGCCAGGTGTTCCGGATTAAACAGAAGAGGGCAAAAAGCATAAATGATGAGGTGAAAAAGGAAGTGAAGGCAAAGACAAAGAACCTTCTCGCCCGGGAAGGAATGACCCAGGACGAGATGAAAGGGCGGAGGCGATAATATGGCTGTGAAACCAGAATCGCTTTGCGTTCACGTGCTGAATGTTGGCGACGGAGATAACATCATTATCCAGTTTCCTGAAGTAGATGGCCAAAGAAAATTTGCTGTCGTGGATTGCTATAACTCAAAGAAGACACTTGACTATCTGAATAAGTTAGGAGTAAAAGAGTTAGAGTTCGTGTGTGTCACACACCCACATTTTGACCACATCCGGGGAGTTCCCAATCTTCTAGAAGCATATAAGGGCAAGATTCGGGAGTTCTGGGACAGCGGGTTCAGGCATACCTCGCTCACACATGAGAATATAATTGATGCTGTGCAGGATGATCCCAATATCCGGTTCAGCCGTGTGACCTCGGGCATGGAGAAAACTTTCAATAACGTGAAGGTGAGCGTCCTCGCCCCGTCCATATACCTGAGGAACAGGTATAACAGCTACGGTGTGAACATAAATAATGCATCCATTGTGCTGAAGCTTGAATACAAGGCTCCAAACGTGGTGAACCCGTCTGTAATCATTCTCGGTG
Source organism: Methanobacteriota archaeon (assembly GCA_013791785.1). Lineage (GTDB taxonomy): Archaea > Thermoplasmatota > Thermoplasmata > SG8-5 > SG8-5 > UBA147. The sequence continues at coordinate 4,552 of VMTD01000036.1, read as the reverse complement.
GCGATGCTCAGTTCCTGAGCTGGTCCAAGGTGCTTGAGGAATATCCGAACTATGTGAAAACAGACAACCCGGATCAGTTGATTACAGTGGAGAAATCGTTCAATCCGTTGAACTGTCATGTTCTGAAGGTATCGCACCACGGCAGCAAGCACGGCACGACCCTTGAGTGTGTGGAGACATTGGACCCGGAGTATGCTATCGTTTCATGCAGCGGAACATCGTCCTACGGGTTTCCGCACGAGATAGCCATGCTTTCCTTGAAAGAAGAGACAGAGATGGACAGGATATTCTTTACCGATTACTCGATGCCTGAGATGCCAAGGAGAGGTACAACAATAGTAATAAGCAAGGGAACCACCAGCCATGAGATTGAATGCTTGGGAGAGGAAAGAAGTGAGTTAGCCAATCCACCGGAAACGACGAGGTAAAGATTTTCTGCCGGTATCATGTGACATTAATAATAACGCACTAATTGGGGACATAATTTCTCGCATTCTCCTATCGTCCAAATTATCACCCCTTTTTTTTATTTTCAGATTGTTTATTCCGAGAATTCTGAGTTAAAAAAAAAGGGGCGGGGCTTTTGACTTAAAGCCTTTGGAGAGAGATGCCCCGCCCAAGTGGGGAAGAGTTGATAGTGAATGGGTTGCCCACATAATATTCCTTTATCCCCAACTCTGAATGTCGATCTTGACTTTAAAGGTTTCGGGGAAGTAGATGATTCCTGATTGGGCTGCTATGGTGCCTACTATGGGTGTTGATTTTCTTATCAATATTATAAATTAGCATATTAAAAAATAATAGTCTAGCACAAGTTTAATTAAGCATAAATCTATTGTTTTCTGAAAATTGGGAGGATAAGGAAATGATTGATAAGCACAAACTGGCAAATGATAACATATTACTTTGGCTTGGGACAACTGGTGGGCAAGACAACATTGATAATGTTTTGATATTAGCAGGTGGCGATGTCTTATTTTTAAAAACAGTTGAGAAAATTCCGTTGTGGAGACCGGATGTTCGAAAAGATTTAAACAGTTTAGATTACAAACAATTCATTCAAAAATACAATATGCCAATTGACAATATCGAATTATGGAATTATTTCAAAAGAGGAGTAGATTCAAAGGAACTTCCTGCATTTTCAAAAATTAATGCACATGAGGAATACAAACGCATGATCAGAAAATATGTTCACAGTACATTGCAATTCAAAGACCCTGAGGCGAAAATCAAAGTTCTTGATGAAATTATCAGGGAATGTGAAACTGAAAAATTTAAAATCCAAAAGAAAAAATAGATTGCTCTTGGTCATCTTAACATTGGCTAATGTAGAAGTTTTGCAATGGCTATAAAAGAACTAATTTCGAACGCTTATGATGTGGGTGCATTAGATTTAAAATTGACCATTAATAACTCAAAGTTAATTATTAGAGATAATGGAAGATAGATAGATAATATTCGAAAAGCATTTCATATATCTAGAAGTTTAGTCCTATTGGGTGCATAATTTCGGATTATGCAAGCGCCCCTTAAGCCAAGCTTCGAGGCTCTTAAACATTCTTCGCATTGATTACATTTAGTAATATCCAAAATTAGATGACCGTTGCTTATACTCAAGGCACCCCTTTTACATCGTGCCGTGCACGCACCACAGCCAACACAATTTATTGCTTTTTCGATTAAGATTCTAAAATGACTGGTTTTATTTTTATCAATAGTAATTTCGATATTAGAATTATTGATATGATAATCTGTTGAAATTATTGGTAATATTTCATTTATTCTTGATGAATAATGCTCAAATTTCGTCGAGAAAGATAAAATTACTTTACAACTATTGCCATTGTTTATTGTTTTCTGTGTACCAATGTATAAGGATCTTCTAGGGGTTGCCCACGCATTCCATCCTCGACCAGATATAAATTTTTCTTTATCTTGTATTTTTAATTTATGCGCCCATGATTCTAATGATTTGTTAAATTCATCAATCATTTCAGGATGAATTTCTTCAGTTTTTTGCCAATCCTTTTCTGTTCTATAAGGACAACACCAACATCCTACTCTATCAAATTCATTGTATAAGGAATTATATGGAAGTCTATTTGTGGCAATGTACTCCCAAACGTCACTATCATCCCACTCTAATATAGGATTAATTTGACTTACAGGGACCATCGGATTGTTGTCAATGAATTTATAATTTTTTCGCCTATTAGATTCCTTTTTTCTTAATCCAGTTATAAATCCTTCGATATTATTTTCAATGGCATATCGGGATATTGGTCCAAATTTTAACACTTCACAACACCATCGTAATCTTCGTGAGGGAACTCCAATATATTCTATCATCTCATAAAGAGTGACAGGTGCTGTAACTATTTTTATATCTAAGCCATAGAATAAGCTAACCTCTCTTACGTATTCCAAAGTCTCAGGAAATTCCATACTTGTATCTGAAAACACAACGTTTGTAATCCCTGTTCGAACAGCAAGATCTAGAACCACCAGGCTATCTTTACCGCCAGAGAAACTAACAGCAAGTTTTCTATCATTTAGTTCTAGTATTCTAGAGATTGCTTCGCTCTCTTTGGAAATCATCAATGCTACATAACAACAGAAATATTAAAGCTTGTCCTTGTAACAAGGATTATTTCTATGAGGGGCAATTAGATTTCACGTTCCCTATCTCTCTCTCGCCAACGTTCTCTCATTTTTTCACAATACTTTACCATCTCATCTTTAATAGTCATTCCGTTTCTTTCTGTTACATCTGAAATTATTTTTGTTTGACCATCAATGAATCCTGACATAACCCATCTTATTTTGTTTTTTTGCCTTTCTGACATTTCTCCACACGCTTTATCAAAAACATAATCAGGTATCACAGGTTCTATTTTTTCTCCACTATTAATCATATTATCTGATAACATATGAAAAACGGCCAATGCTCTTCGTGGGATATACTCTTTATCATTTAACATAGATTGAGTTAATGCCACTGTAAGAATGCCATGAAGTTCTAATAATTTTGATTTAATTTGTGGAGTATCCATTTGGTATCCTTCCCATCTTACTTTCCTTAATTTTTGTACTATAATTCCTGGAAACACTTTCTCTCCCTCTATAGTTATAATTGATGCCTCTTCTAAAATTGTAAGTATTTTGTCTCTTGGAAGGTTACTGTGATTAACTTCTGCAATATCATCAATACCAACTTCATCTAAACGTTCGAGGATAAACATCCATGTTACTTCTATAGCAGTGTTCAAATAGCCTTTTGTACGAGGATATTCTCTAAATATCCATCCAAGTTCGCCAATTGCGTCCACTAGCCAATGAGGGGGTGGATCCTCTTCCACATATGTTTTGATTATGTCTGTAACTTGAAACAATGATAATTCACATCGTTGACAAAATTCGCTCCCGTCTTGAGTATATACCTTACATATTTCACATCTTGCCAACAAATCACTCCATTATTGATAATGTTGGGGTTTTTACGTCCTCAGCTAATTTAGTAACGATTACACACCAATTCTTTTCTTTGGCCTTGTTTTTCAAGTATTTGAGAATCGTTTTAGCTCTTGTTTCATCATAGTCTTCCATAACATCATCAATGATGAAAAATGGAGTATCAGGGATATATGTTTCTTTTAATGCAATTTGAAGAATTAAGGCTATTGATAACATCTCTGATGTACTCAGTGTATTAACTTCCTGAATAACATAATCTTTTGTTTTTGGATTCAACCTCTCAACATATAGTTTGTATTTATTATTCAACTTGATAGTCTTAAATTCTTTGAAGTTCAAGGTTTCCATCATTTCTTTAATATTCTGATTGAATTGACTTGCAGCCATTTGTTTTTGTTCATCTGCCCTTTTCTCAGCATATTTTATAAGTTCTTCTAGATTTATATTCCATAAATTCAGGATTTTCAATGCAATTTTTGGCTTTACTTCCTTACCATTTAACTCAATATTTGTATCAAAAAGTTGCTGGCTTATAGTTCCCAGTTTTTCAGAAATATTTTCCCTTTTTTTATCGAGTTCATCAAGAAGCTTCTTCAAATCACCATGTGGCCCTAATTCCTTATCAACATCTTCCTTCTGTTTATTGAAATTTTCAGCTTCACCTTGATATTTTTGAATTATATCTTCACAACCAGAAAGTGCCGCTTTGATATTAGCATACCGTGATTTTTCTGTTTCTTCTTGTGAAATCCTATCCTTTATTTCATATTTCAATTCTTCAATTCTTTTTTGATTTTTATCAAATCCCCTAATAAGGTCTTCTTTTTCTGTATTTAACTCCAATATTTTACCATTAAATTTGTCTTTATCATCTCTTAATGAATCTACTCTCTTTACTATCAAATTATATGTGATTTTCCCATCCTCACAGAGCGGACATTTTGTCTTTTCTTTCTCTTTTCTCATACTTGCCTGTGCTGTGATAAGCAAATTGAGTAATCCATCCAATGCATTTCTTTCATCAATTAATTTGTTAACTTCTTCCTGAATTTCCTTTTCTCTTTTCTCCTTGTTT
>VMTD01000001.1 GCA_013791785.1 Methanobacteriota archaeon | reverse complement strand
AGAAAACTCTGGCTTTCAAGCCGGAGATGAATCGACATATACAATAAACGGGAAAGGCCGTTGCATGCCGTACTAATGCAACCAAAGTAAATCGAAGTCACCAGGCTTCGATTGTTCAGGCATACAACTTATTATGGTAAACTTCCAGCCCCGAATCGCATGTTTGCGAATGTGAGCGTTAACGCCAGCCACTTTAGGGGCTGGTAGTTTACTTCAATATGCACCATGCAAATGCTTTTAAATCCACCATGCAAATGCTTTTAAATCTACAATACCATCCAGTTGCTATGGACGGCCTCAACGAGACTGCGCAGGACATAGAATCCCAGATGAATGAGAAGGAAGAGGTTCGGGAGATTGCCCTCAAATCCTCCAGGACCATAGTCAGGCTCTGCGGCATGGCCATCCGTGCCATGCACCTGGGAAACGACCCCATCCCTGACATGGAAGAGGCCATGGAGGAACTTCACAAACTAGTGGGCATAACCAGGGATTTTCCCGGCCTGAGACATTCCGGAATAGTGGAAAGCGCAATGCAGGAGTATGTGGAAGTGAAGACACTTTACGCGTACACCCTGGGAGAGCAGCTCCCGTCATACAGGGATCTGGGCGTGACCCCGGAGGCCTACATACTGGGCGTCGGCGACCTCATCGGCGAGATAAGGCGCCTGGCTCTGGACAATATCCGGAAGGGTGCGGTGGATGATGCTGCAAAGCATCTGGATAACATGGAGAAATTCTATGACTTCCTGATGATTTTCAATTACCCGGACAGCATGGTGGCCGTTAGACGGAAGCAGGACATCGCCAGGGGTGTTCTCGAAAAGACCAGGGGTGACGTCACGAACGCCATACGCTCCTACTCACTCGAGAAGATGTTGGCTAGCAAGGAGTAAATTGCATGGATAAAAAGACTAAGTGCGGCGTCGTTTACAACACAAATCACATAGTGCACCGGTCCGAGATGTCCAGCCCGGAGAACCCTACCAGACTCATCAAGATAATGAATTTCTTCCAGGGGCGCCTGAAACTCTTCGACAGGCCTGATTGCAGTCTTATTACGGAGTATCCATCTGCCACCGACGAGGATCTGGCGCGGGTGCATGAGATGGGGTATGTGAATTTCATCCGCAACTACTGCCAGAGGGGCGGCGGTTTCCTTGGGGATAGCACTTACATCGCACCCAACACCTTCAAAGCGGCAATTTCATCCGTAGGCGCTGTAATGGAGGCCAACCGTCTCGTGGCATCCGGAGAACTGGACACCGCTTTCGCAATTGTGAGGCCGCCGGGCCACCATGCCAGCATGGATAAATTCGGAGGTTATTGCATATTCAACAACGCAGCGGTCGCAGCGCGATACCTTCAGAGCAAGGGATTGGCCAGCAAAATATTGGTTGTGGACATCGATGCACATGCAGGAAACGGCACAATGCGAATTTTCTATGAGGATCCTTCTGTCTTGAATCTGTCGGTGCACAGGGACCCGCATGACTTTTACCCGCATGACGGTTTCATTCACCAGATAGGGAAGGGCAAAGGCCGTGGTTACAACATTAATGTGGAGGTGCCAGAGGGCGCTGGAGACGATGAATACCTCATGATATTGGAAAATATCATTCGACCGGTGTTCAAGAGCTATGCCCCGGACTATGTCATGTGCCTGGTGGGCTTCGATGCCCATTACACGGACAGCCAGTCAAATCTCCAGCTCACCTCGAACGGCTATTATGAGTTCGTGAAGCGCCTGAAGAAGATGAACCGTGGTAAGTTATGCATGGTGCTGGAGGGCGGATATAATTCCGTTGAAAATGTGAATCTTGCACATACCATAGTCTACTCGCTCCTGGATGAGCCGGCACCCTACGACGACAAGATGGACGGCCTCAGCAATATCATCACCAGGAATGTCAAGACCCGTTCGATACTGGAGAACAAGATGCTCGAACTCATAGATGTCCTGGATGATTACTATGAGTTCAACCAGGAAAAAATTCTTTCCGGAAAGATTGAAAATCACAACGGATAGTTTTTTTACTTGATATGCCTTTTTGGGTACAATGAACTCCGGAAAGGAAGATGAGACCCACCTGAAGGCCAATTACCTGGCGAACTGTCAGAGATACGAGGATGCGGCCAGATACTTTGAGATTGCTGTTCGCGATAACCCGGATGATCCGATCATCCGCAACGATTTCGGTGTATGCCTTGATGCCATGGGCGAGCACACAAGGGCGCTGGAGATGTACAGGCACGCAATCAAGCTGGACCCTTATTACGAAACACCGTACTACAACATGGCCAACACCTATATGTTCCTGAACAGGCCCGGGGACGCCCTGGCAACGCTGGACCGGATTCTCGAATCGCAGCCCGAAAATCTGGACGTACATTTTGAACGCGCTCTCATTCTGGCGCAGATGGGCCGCTGGAAGGACGCATTTCGCTCGTATGACAAATTGCTGGAGACCGATAACGACGAAACAGCCGTGCGCCTGCAATACGCCGCCCTGCTGAGTTCCAAGGGCCTTTCCGAACGCGCCCTGGACATGCTCCAAGCAATTCTTGACATGGAACCGGAGAACGAACTGGCCCTCAATTCCATGGGCAACATTCTGTATTCAATGGAGGAGTTTGAGGAAGCAATAGAGCATTTCGAGGGTGCCATTGCAGCGAACCCGGAAAACACCGAGGCCTGGAACAACAAGGGTCTTGCCATGTTCATGCTGGGGATGCAGGCCGAGGCCATAAGGTGCTATGACAATGCCATTGCCATACAGCCAATAAACAAGCAGGCGCTGTACAACAGAGGGTACACTTTCCACAACATGGGCATGCTGGAGGACGCCATCGAGAGTTACGAGGCAGCGCTGAAGCTGGACACTGTTGACGAGGTGCTTCTCAACAATATCGGGAATGCGCATTACAACCTGGACAAGTGGGATACATCCATACCATACTTCGAGACGGCCATCGAGGTCTGCCCGAGCTACGAAATAGCATGGAACAATATCGGCAATGCATACGACAAGATGGGCAAGTATGCGGAAGCCCAGAAATACCACGACAAATCTCTTGAACTGAAGCCCGATTTCGATTATGCGCTGTATGCCAAGGGCTACGGCATGGCCAAGCTCGGCGACATGGAGAACGGCCTGGAGTACATTGAGCAATCCCTGGACCTCAACCCGAACTATGACCATTCATGGCTGGCCAAGGGCAAGGTGCTGGGGTGGCTGGGTCGCTACGAAGAGGCGCTGGACGCAACCAACAACGCGCTGCTGCTCAATCCTGCATTCGATGAAGCGTGGCATTTCAGGGGTGAGATGTTCGAGGTGCTGGGCCGTTACGAGGAATCCGCCTACTGTTACGATCGCGCCCTGGCCACGTTGAACGAGATACTGGTCAGGAACCCGACGCACAAGGATTCTCTTCATCTGGGCACCGAGCTGATGGACACCCTGAAACGTTACAATGAACTGGGTGTGTGCTGCATCAATGTCATCGGGAAGGAACATACCAAAGAACAGAAGATGACCAAAGCCAGATTATTGCTCAAGATGGGCATGTTCGATGAACTTGTCAAGTGGCTGGACATCCTGGCCGCCGAGGACATGGTGGGGTGGGAGATACACTACCTGAGGGCCAGGGCCTTCATGGGCCGGTCCGAACAGTCAAAGGCGCTGATCGAGCTGGAGAAATCCGAAATGATGGGTGCACCAAATCTGGTGAACATGTTCCGGGCCGAAATTCTGGGTGACATGGGTAAGGAAGCGAAAGCCCTGGCATGCCTTGCCATGCCGAATCCCGATGCCGGTATATTCCGTTCACGCGGCGAAGTACAATTGAAATTTCACAGATATTCCGATGCAATCGAGAGTTATTCAAAATCTCTGGAATCTGACCCGGAATCATTGCCTACATGGTACGGAAAAGGGATGGCACACCTGGGGGCCGGGCAGTTCCACGAGGCCATAATGTGCTTCGACACAGCCATAGGCCTGGACCCGGATTATGTGTGGGCCTGGGCCGGAAAGATTCGTGCTTACAGGGGAAAAGGCAACGGGAAAAATGCAGCACTGGCAGAAGCAGTGCTACACGAATTGGACAGTGCGTTTAGTGATAAAGGCCGGGAACCCCCCGGTTTTTAAGCCAGGGATGAGAGGCCATTTACACGAATCTGAACAAAAAACAGACCGCCATGCTCATATGCATGACCCGCCATGCATCGTGTGCAGATATTTGCACATGAAATCAAAGCTGTCAGGCTTTGATAAATCAGGTGCATGGCCCCTGGGTAAACTTCCAGCCCTGGCAACAAACGCCAGCCACTTTGGGGGCTGGTAGTTTACTGCCAGAGTCCTGCGATAAACGGCAATTTTTCATCCTTTCCTTGTGTTCCTCTTTCATCTCTTCGACTTCTTCACTTTTCGATACTCTTCACGCAATGCAAAATTTGTCATAGTTTCCAAGCGGACATATATTCATTTAATTATATAAAAATAGCGGTGGTGGATTAATCGAAATTCTCGTGTTACTATTTTTGTATTTAATGGTGTTATATGCGTATATATTTGCAGTATTATATTGTTGTACCGCACATTATTATGATTTTATGGGTATATTCATGTAACTAAGCAATTAAAAAAATCGAAAGGTACTAATCCTTGTTTGTGCATTACTACGCGATGATATCAGAAATGTCCAAGAACGAGAAATTGGTGTTGAACGGACTTGTGGCCTTCCCGGACCTCAATGACCAGCATCTTGCCGCAAAGCTCGGGCTCCGTTATTCCACATTCTGCACGGTGAGAAAAAAACTCCGGGACAGGGATTATTATTCCACAGTCAAGATTCCAATTATACAAAGACTGGGTGCGGAGATGTTCGCTGTGATTTACACGGAATTCAACCCTGCAATCTCGGTTGGCGAACGCGCGGAGATCACCAGAAATACCGTGGAGGTGTTCGATGAACTGGTGTATTCGGTGGGTGAGACGCACAAGGGTTTTTCTCTCAACATCGCAAGAAATTATTCCGACATCTGCAGAATCAATGATATCAGAATCGGCACGTTCGCAAAGGCCGGAATACTGGACCGACAGCACCCCACGGCGGTTCAGTTTCCATTCTACCTGAGTCATATACCCCGATTTCTGGACTATGCCCCAGTGTTGGCCAGCAAGACCGGCTTTGACCTGCCCCGGGACCTTCCCATGGGCATGCCGTCCGATTCCAGGCCGGTGGAACTCACTGCCAGCGAAAAGAAGGTCATGTACGGTCTCGTATCCAATCCGGAGATGAACGACAGGGAACTCGCGAACCATCTGGGAATGAGCAGGCACATAATATCCAGGTCCAGAAAGAAGATGGAATCCGAGAACCTCATCATTCGGAAACGGATACCGAACATGCTGAAGCTGGGTTTCAAGGTCATGACCCTCTCCCACATACGTTTCAACCCGAGAAAACCGTTGGACGATGCGCTTCTGGCATCCGGCGTCCTCCAAGACCCGGCCACCATACTCCTGGCCACAAGGAAGTACGATTGCATTGCCATATCCGCCTATCTCGATTATGAGGATTACAGGCAGATGCACACACCCATGGTCCAGTATCTCAAGGAAAATGATTATCTGGCCGAGATGCCCGAAACGTCAAAATACATGATACCCTGCATGGTGACCATGAAGGACATCGCCTTCGGACCGATTGTCAGGAAGATTCTGGCCATTGATGGGGAATAAGATTATTCTAATCCCGGGCCGGGGAATTCATTGGGGTGCTTAATCCGTAACGACCTCGAATCCGTCCTTGTCGAATATCAGCGGGAGATAATTCCTCTTGTGATTGGTCTGACGCATCTTCACGACGCTGAGCCATAGCTTTACGTCGGTCTCATCGCGCCTCAGGTCCAGGTGAATGATGCCGTCGGCGAGGAAATCCTCGCTGTTGTGGCAGAACTTCTCCGAGCCCTGCTCCATCTCGGTGATGAGGAACGCCGTAACCTGCATATCCCTGAGCCATTCGAAGAAATGGAATAACTCCTCACGGGGGCTGTCAAACCTTGCCATGACCTCAAGAATTGGAAGAGAATCAATAACAACCAGGTTGATGTCCATGTTCTTCTTGAGGTTCTTCAGATACATCTTGAAGACCTCCATCCATGTCTGGTTGGTGAGCTGGACCAGCTTCTTTCTTATCATGCCCAGGTCAAGAACGCTAATTTCCTTCTCCAGGCCGCCGAGCTTCATGCCCAGGCCGTCCATGTTGGTGAGGAGACTCTCCCGTCCCTGTTCCAGCGTGACGTAAACGCCGCTCTTGTCCTCTCTGTTTGCATTGTGGTAAAGGATGTTGAAGGCGAAAGATGATTTCATTGTGCCTGGCTTACCTGCTACCAGTATCACCGAACCATCCGGTATTCCACCCTGTATGACCTCGTCCAGTCCTTTCACGTATGTTTTGATTCGATTGACTTTCATCTGTGCCCCTCCGCTTCTGTCCCATACCTCTTTTTTATCATATATAATTTGCGTAGTATAAGTATTATGCATATATTCGAATTTTTTTGCACCGCATGGCATAGCAAAACCAAGGCCATAACCTCGCTTTCTCGCATGACAACGAAACACAACTTTTTATACGTCGCCCGGTATCACGATTTCGCAAGGTGAAAAAATGAAAGGAATAGACAGCATCGCCCAGAGGGCGTTGGAGCTCAAGCAGAGCGGCATGAACGACAAGGAGATAGCCAGGGAACTGCATCTCTCGGAAAATACCATTGTTTGGCTATTGACCAAGGGCATAAAGTCCAAGACCGCTCCCACGGACACACCCCAGGACACCAAAATCGGTTGGACTTCGGTGGGCGTCTTCGGAAGCCGTATATCGCTCATGTCATCCATACTCGTTGATATAATTCTGGAGGAAGCCGAGAACAGGGATTTCGAGGTTCAGACCGCCGTTGGCGTTGCCATAAACGGCATACCGCTGGCCACTCATATATCGGACGAGTTGGACATAGAGTTTTCAGTTTACAGGCCCCCGGATAAAAAAGTGAATTCCGGCGCCTTGAGTTCCAATTATGCAAATGTCAGCGGAAAGAACATTGTCGTGGTCGATGATGTCATCGGTACGGGCGAGACCATGGAGAAGGCCATTACAGACCTGAAAAACATGGGCGCTGAACCGAAGCTCATCCTGACGATTGTAAACAAGACACAATTGAAAGAAATCGACGGCGTTCCGATACGTTCCGTCGTCAGCGCCAGGACCCTCTCGGCCTGAGTTAATTACCGGATGTTGTAACATGCACTGGGTAGACGTTTATGCCGAGCAGCTGCTTGGCAGGGGCAAGAAACACTTTGTCGAGAGCGGCACCTCCATCTCGGGAGAGCCGCACCTTGGCAGCGCCGAGGATCTGATTATTTCCGACGGCATAGCCAAGGCCATAATTGCAGGCGGCGGTGAATGCAAGACCATCTGGGCCATGGACGACCTGGACGGGCTGAGGAAGATACCGCCACAGTTACCGAAGGAGTTTGAGCAGTATCTGGGACAGCCAGCGTACGTTCTGCCCTGCCCGGACGGTTGCTGCGATTCATTCGCTGACCATTTCACAAGGCCATTTCTTGAAAATCTTGAAAGAATAGATGTTAGACCGGAACCGGTCTCGGTCGCCCAAATGTATCGCGACGGCAAGTATGATGAGGTCGTGAAAATCGCTCTGGACAAGGCCGCCGAAATAACCGCAATCATCAAGGAGGTTTCTGGAAGCGAGAGAGATGATAACTGGCTGCCGTTCTTTGCAATCTGCGAGAACTGCGGTTGCATACTAACGACCCAAGCATATGCCTGGGACGGTCAGAAGGTAAGCTACCGTTGCAAGGGCGGAACCGCAGGAAAGAATTTCATCCCCGGCTGCGGTCACGAGGGTCAAGCAGGAATTCGGCAAGGAAAATTGCCCTGGAGGGTGGAATGGGCCGCCAGATGGAGCCATCTCGGTGTAACGTTCGAGCCCATGGGAAAGGACCTAATGGCCGCGGGCGGAACCTACGAAACAGGAAAAGCGATATGCGAGCAAATTTTCAACTCGCCCGCACCGCTGGCGGTGCCTTATGAGTGGATAGTCACAGAAGGCGGCAAGAGGCTCGGTAAATCCGTTGGCCGGGTACTCACTATCGGCGAATTTGTTGATATCGCCACACCGGAAATCGCCCGTTACTTCTTTATCCGTTCCAATCCGACAAGCCACAAGGACGTTGATTTCGGCCTGGGAATTATGAAGCTGGCAGAGGAATATGAGACCGCGGAGCGCGCATATTTCGGCCTGGAGACCGGGCTTCCTGAAAAGGAAATCGAGGATGTGGGAAGAAACTACGAGATTTCACAGATTTCAGGTGTGCCGGAAACATTCAGCCAGGTATCCTATTCGCATCTCATTTCCACGGTGCAGGTCAGCAGGGACTGGGACCACATTTTGGAGACCCTCTCCCGCACGGACAATCTCAGCCAGATGACACCGGAGCATGAACGCCGTTTGAAGATAAAAGTGAACGCGGTAAAAGTATGGCTCGCAACCCACGCACCCGAGGATATGGTATTTCAGCTTCAGATAGAACCCCCTGCAACAGAAATTTCTGAACTGCAAAAGTATGCACTGGATGATCTTCTAGACCAAATGAAAATAATTGATTGGACCCCCGACAAGATTCATAATGCTATCCATGAGAATGCCGTAAGCCATGGAATCAAAGCAGGTGATATGTTCAAACTGATGTATCGAATATTCCTGAACCATACAAAAGGGCCGAGGCTCGGATATTTCCTGGCGTCGCTGGATCAAAAATTTGTGACAGATAGAATCAAACACTTCTCAGAACCACACCCTGAAAAACATGGGGTCAAAGTCGATTTATAGCCAACGGGCTAGCCGGTGCCGGAGCCCTGGGGCCAGTTTGAGCGCCGATTTAAACACCCCCCCGCCCTCACAGGCGAGGCTCCCAAAGGATGATACGGGAATCGTGTCACACGACATCGAATTTTTCGAATTCAATGGCGAGTACCCCGCCCTCCAGGTTTCATGAGCAGCGATTTAGACGGGGCATGATGAGGATGGGCGGTGCCGTGGTGAAGATTGGGGTTGGGCGGGTTCAGAGGAGTTTGTCCACAACATACCCCTGCCTCGGCACACATGCCCGCACGTCATTTTGCAACCAGCATGCCCCACCTGTGAGGGTGGGGTTTTATACTATTCTGGCATCAAGTGATATTCTTCCAAACAAATGGTGCATTTTGCAATCTTCAACTGTGAAGCCTCGGCTGTGAGGCCGGGGTAACAACGGCACCCCATCAAACTGACATTCTGATGACGGCCGCGCGGGACTTCCAGGCATGGATGGCGTTGAACGGGGATTTTCATAAGTGTCATGGTACGATAGTACACTTTTGATGAAAAGTGAGATGGTGTGGTAGGACACTTTTATATACTATTGCCGCCTATATTGCATCATGGAATCCATTTTGCACAGATTCAATCCATGGTGGGATGGAGATTTCGATTTCCCGGGAATACCCCGGAAAAATTATGTATCCAGGTTACTGGAACTAAAGGACTCGAAAGATGTGATTTTGATAACCGGGCTGAGGCGAGTGGGGAAGACCACGCTAATCCACCAGATAATTCACACACTCCTGGGCGGAGTCGATCCCAAAAAAATATTCTATGTTTCGCTGGACCACATGTCTCTCGAGAAACACACGATACTGGACATTGTCGAAGAATTCAGGCGTTTATCGAAACTCGAACATGGCGATTTCGCATATCTTTTTCTGGATGAGGTTCATTTCAAAGACCGATTCGAGATACAGCTCAAGAATCTTTACGACATGGGGAATGTCAAGATATTCGCATCCGGTTCGGCCAGTCTGGACATAATCATGAAAAGTCCGTATTTGACTGGCAGGCAAAGATTGGTACATGTTTCTCCCCTGGATTTCAATGAATATCTGGCCTTCACCGGAAAAACCGTCTCGCCAGCCAATCAGCATCTGTATCCCGGACTGGCGGAAGAATACATGGAGACCGGAGGAATGCCTGAATATGTGAGAACCGGCGATGTCAACGTCCTCCAGGCCCTTGTGGACAGCATCCTTTACAGGGACATAGCTGCCAGGCATGATATCCGTTCCAGCAGCAATCTGAGGAATATTCTTTCTTTGGCCGCTCAGAGTGTCGGCTCCCCCATCAGCATAAGGAAGATTTCCCGAGTATTGGGCATACCGGTCGAGACAGTTAGTCGGATAGTGGAATTACTTGTGGAGGCCGGCCTGATATATCTGGTGGAGAAGGATGGAAAAGCATCCGAGCGCAAGGCGTCCCCAAGAAAGATATACATCGCTGACAACGGACTTTTGAACGTTCTAACGGAGCATGTCAACACCGGCGCCCGCGCGGAAAATCTAGTCTATCTGACATTGAAGGACAGGGGAACAATCCGATACCACCGTTCCTCGGGTCTGGAAGTGGATTTCGTTCACGATAAAACTGCCTGGGAAGTGAAGTACAAGGATACGGTCGACGTTCAGGATATGAAGAGCATGGAGGCCCTTCGGAAATACAAGACTAGGCTCATCCTGACCCGGACCCGGGAGGAAACCGTGAACGGCATGGAATTGCGGCCCATGTGGAAGTTTCTTCTGGATGAGCGGAAGCGGTCAATCTGACAGCGAGTCACGCGGAGCGAACCGCAGACCATGGACAGAATCCGGGGCACGGGCATTTGCCGGCCTCGCTGGACCGGAAATTTGTTGTGGAGAGGGTGCGGCACTTCTCGGCGTGAATACTTGACTGGCCCAACAATAAGACGAGGGCTTTCCACAAATTAATATATCTCTTTGTGGATATGCCTTTATGTTTGAGGTATGTGGGGTCGAGAATAAAGGTGCGCTCATTTTGGAGGAGTCTGCCGAATCGGTAAAAAAGAGAAAATGGGATACATTCAAGATGATAGGTGGTTTTTTAACTTTATTTTCAATTATGTTCATCATTGATATTTATAGCACGATTACGACGGAATCTGGCGATATGGATATTATCTTACTGGGGACATATATTACAAGCATTGTTATGATGTTTGTTTTCGCCTTTTTTCTGATACGTTCCGTCAAACCGTTCAGATTCTATGAGAACGGCATTGAAATCAACCAACCCTTTCAAAAAAACATCTTGATGCCCTATTCCGATTTCGAGAGAATAGATCCCCCGCAATGGTACAGACCAAAATTTTATGGATTCGTGCTCAAAAAAAAGGTTCTTGGAATTCATCCAAAATTGCCGATTTCCACCAACATTGATGGGCTTTCTGAAAAGATTGATATTATTGCATCCCGTATAGCCAACCCTCCTGTGAGCAACATCATTTGGCCAGTTCCGACAACCGACAGCAGAAGACGGTTGCTTTTGCTCGAGATTGCACTCTACACTCTTACATACATCTTCTGGTTTGCACTCTCATTCATTATGGGTACGCAAGAGGCGCCACCCGGGACCAATCTGGCCATCATGGGCTTTTCCCTCGCAATCGTGGGTGCAATTTTTCCGATTTTTTTATTGATGGTTGCTCAGCTTCCCCTCAAGCTAGCAAAACACTCTGAGAAATTCAGGTCGGACAGATTATTTATCCCGGGATTCTCTGCCATTTTGATTTTTTGCATGATATCATCGCCCATAGCTTTCATTCTTTTTTCGAACGAAGGAGAGCCTACATTAAATCCAGATCCAGGAGCACCTCCATCATTCTCGGTTCTTCCAATGAGAAATTACTCGGATACCACTCTTCACCCAACTGGGGATATCCTGGTTGATAACGCCCTCTTCCTGGAAAATGTCACATTGGTCATGGAAGATAATGCACAGATATGGGTTACGGAGTCAGGTGAATTACGCATACATGGTTCTATTCTCAGGTCCAATGGCACGTTTAAATTCCGAAGCTTTGGTATACTGGAGTTGAATAATACATCAATAACGAATCTCTGGGGATATGTATACTGGCCGACGGAAAGCGGTGGCATCGAGGTTTTCGGGGGAAACGCAATCATCACCAATACCACGATTACGGGTAGTGCTTCGCGGTCATTGATGATTTCGGACTGCCGGGCATTGATTGCCAATTGCACCATTTCAAATACGGAGTGGGAAGGTATTGTTCTTGTGAACTCGCCCTCGGTGATTCGGGGAAACACCATCCAGGGCACCGAGACGGGAATTCTTGTTTGGGATTCAACCGGCGTCATGATAGAAGAGAATACATTTTCGAATAACAGTGTCGGAGTTTCACTGACTTCCTCGGAAGCAACAATTCGCAATAACACTTTCATTGACAACTCTGACTCGGGCATTGATTATGATACTGTTAGTACGCCCACGATTTCTAACAACACTTTTCAAAATAATTTTCTGGACACAAGCGAGTTCGAAGATTTTCCAATGCTGATTTGCGGGATCATAGTAATAGTTGAAAGCATTATCGTGATGGGGATACTCATGTATCAAAGCAAAAAATTGAAGGCAAAGTGATTCCAAAAAACCAGATGAATGATTGTCAAACTGCGCCCCTAGACTAGGAGTTTGTTGTGGAGAGGGTGCGGTTTTTCGCAATAGAATAATACCATAATATCCAACTAGAAATTGCAGCATGCCCCGCCTGTGAGGGCGGGGTTTTATACTATTCTGGCATCAAGTGATATTTTCCAAACAAATGGAGCATTTTGCATCCTTCAACTGTGAAGCCTCGGGGCTTGCCCCGGGGTGGCAGGTACTCGCCTGTTCCGCCCGAAACAGGCGAAACATGTTGCGCGGATCTTGCACAGGAGGCTTTTCTCTCTAGATTCGCGTTGCGTATTAGGGTAGAACGTTGGAAGCAGCTGCAGAATCGGGATGGCTGGAACCAGCTTCGTGGCCGGGTTGTACGCCGATTTAAGCTAACCCCGGGCTCACACCCGGGGCGTTAAAAGGATGATACGAGAATCGTGTCACATGACATCGAATTCGAAAAATTCGATGGCGGGTACCCCGCCCTCCAGACAACATGAGCAGCGATTCAGACGGGGCATGATGGGGAAAGCTGGAACCAGCCACTAGGCCGAATTGACAGGTGTTGGGGTGACGGTTGGGGTTGGGCGGGTTCAGAGGAGATTGTCCACTACATACCCATGCCTCGGCATACAAACCAGCACGTCATTTGGCAACCAGCATGCCCCGCCTGTGAGGGCGGGGTTTTATACTATTCTGGCATCAAGTGATATTTTTCCAAACAAATGGAGCATTTTGCATCCTTCAACTGTGACGCCCCGGCTGTGAGGCCGGGGTAACAACGGCACCCCATCTAGCCGACATTTTGGAATTAACACCTCTTTCTTATCTTTCACCGAAAAGGTTATCTATTATGGTAACTTTATGTGTATGTGATAAGATGAAAGAAAAAGACCTCCTTGAGTTTGCAGAGCGAGTGCCAGTATTCACGACCAAGCAAATCGCAGCAGCTGTTGGCGATATGAACTACTCAAAAGTTTATTTAAGCAAGCTGGCAAGCAAAGGAGTGATAAAACGGTTGAAGAGAGGTTTTTACACCGTGCATGAGGACCCTCTCATCTACGCTTCTCACATCTATCACCCATCATACATCTCGCTCTGGTATGCGTTCCAGCACCACGGTACAACAACCCAGCTCCCGACCAGAATAGAGGTCATGGCCAGAAAGAATGAGGTTATCGGAAATGTCGAACTCATCAGGTCAGTCAGTATCTGGGGCTACAGGCCCATCAATTACAACGGTTTCAGGATTTTCATTGCCGACCTCGAGAAGGCCATAATCGATGCAATTGAAACGGAACGAGTGCCAGTGGACGAGGTCAGGAACGCGATAATGAAATGCGACATCGCCAGGCTGGAGAAATACGCGCTGAAAATGCCAACAAGTACAATCAAGAAAGTGGGTTACGTGGCAGAAACGTCCGGCCATTTCCTCGAGTTGTTGCATGAGAGAATCGCCGGCGACAGAAACTACTCAAGATACTACGCTGCGGAGAAAGGCAACAGGTGGAGGGTAACAAAATGATAGATATGCAGGAACTGAGAAGGGTGGCCAGGACCAAGGGTATCAGTAACATGAGCTATGCCGAGAAGGACTATTTCCAGGAAATCATATTATTGGCGGTATCCAGGGAAACGCCAAATCTTGTTTTCAAGGGCGGCACCGCGCTGTACAAACTCCACGGCCTGAACAGATTCTCGGAGGATCTTGATTTCTCGGGAGAAATTAGTCGCAGAAAAATAAACCGAATTGTAGATTACCTAAACGACTTCGGTTACCCCTCAAAAGTAAAAATAAACGAGCCAAAGGCAGGCATCTTGGTTACTTTTGTTTCCGAGGGCTTCCTTTATCAGGGAACGCCGGAGAGCCTTGCCCGGGTCCAGATGGATGTGAGCTGCGGGGAAGTTTTGCTCGAAACAGAATGGAAACAGATGTTTCCGCAATATCCGGATATTCCGTCTTTCAGGTTAAGATCCATGTCTCTCGAGGAGATGATGTCCGAAAAGGTAAGGGCTATGCTCGTCAGAAAGAAGGCCCGGGACGCTTATGATATCTGGTACCTTTTGAATAAAGGAACCATTTTTAACAAGACGCTGATACAGAAGAAACTGGACATGTATGATTTGAAACTCAACGAATCGCTGTTCAACGAGGTCTTTGAGGAAATCAAAACGGTCTGGGACAAGGAATTAAGGGCATTGATGGTAACGGCACCGAGTTTCGAGACCGTGAGAAAAGAAATCGAGGAGAAACTGTAGAGGAATCGAACCCCTAAGGGCGGCAATCCATACAGCACAAAGAAGGTTTTTAAGAGATTATGGTATGTCCTCGTTCAAAGGTGAAACCAAGATGACCGAAGGAGGATATTACCTGGACGACGGAACAAAAATCGATGAGGATTCAATACCGGTGCCGCTGCTTTGCCAATCATGCATCATAAACGGAAAAGAGATCGTTGCATGCAATCTTACACGGATGGACCAGTTGGATGAAATCCAGAAAGGCGAGATGTTCTGCTGCTTTGCCTATGAGCCGGTTGATCCGACAGTGGATAAGGAAGCGCTTTTCAGGGAAATGGAGGGACGGGGTTCGTGAGGGGGTGCGAGGCGTGGGGAGATGTGGGGGAACACGGCCAAGGAGTTTGCGGTGGGGTGCTTTGGGCGGTTGGCCGGTGCCGGAGCCCTGGAGCCGAGTTGTGCGCCGATTTAAGCTAACCCCGCCCTTACAGGCGAGGCTTTAAAAGGATGATGACGGGAATCGTGTCACACGACATCGAATTCGGAAAATTCGATGACGAATACCCCGCCCTCCAGATAATATGAGAAGCGATTCAGACGGGGCATGATGGGGATGGGCGGTGCCGTGGTGAAGTTTATGGTTAGGCCCAGTTTCAGGTGGCATTGGTTGCAGATGTAAATTCTTGCATAGGCCCCAGACACGAAGTATGAACGAATCGTAATCCAGTGTAAGAGCTGGGGGTCCAGATTCGGACCATCGACGAATTTGTGTGACAAATTCGTCTTGCTCGCGGCCTCCGGTTTCATTAATGAAGATACAGCCGCTCGTGGGGCCAGTTCTTCATCTGGACGGGCATGTTTACAAAATAATGAGAGTAGCCCCGTCCAGATTCGAACTGGAGTCCAGAGATCCAGAGTCTCTAATGATAACCACTACACCACGGGGCTATTCGGTAGCCGCGGATATTCGCATACCCATATTAAACTTTTTGAATTATTTCTCTTTTCTGTCAAGGCCCTCATTTCTCTTGGCCATCCATCCCGCCGCTTCCCCCACCGTCAGCGGCATCTCGCCGTCAGCGTCCATCTCCGCGAACAGCCTGGCAACGGTGGGCATCTCAAGACCGTTGCTCTCCAGCAATTTTCTATTTGTCAGTATCTCGCGTTTCTCCCCTGTGGCCAGTACCTTTCGGTTCAGGACGCACACCCTGTCGGCCATGGCCGCAGCCGTTTCCATGTCATGGGTGGCCATCACCACGGTGCATCCCAGTTTTCCGATTAGCCCCATGAGTTCGGCCCTGCCCCGGGGGTCCAGGTTGGCAGTCGGTTCGTCAAGCAGAAGAATTTTCGGACGCATTGCCAGTATTCCGGCTATTGCCACGCGCTTCTTTTCCCCGTAGCTGAGGTGATGCGGTACTCTCTCTCCGAAGTTCGGCAGGCCCACAAGTCTCAGCGCCTCCGTAACGCGTTTCCCGGCCTCTTCCGTACCCAGGCCCTGGTTCAGCGGCCCGAAGGCAACATCCTCCCGGACGCTGGGCATGAATAGTTGATCATCCGGATCCTGGAACAGAATTCCGATATTTCCCCCGGCGGCCGTTTTCTTCCGATCAAGTTTCTTGCCCATCATTTCCACGGTTCCGGCGGTGGGCGCCAGCAGCCCGGCCATCACCCTGAGCAATGTGGATTTTCCCGCACCGTTGGGTCCGATAACCGCGACGCATTCCCCCCCCGCGACCGAAAGGTCAATTTCATCAAGGGCGTTTGAATCGTCGTCATATGCGTATGATACTTTCGAGAGCCGCAGCACCGTCATGCCAGCATCCCCAGTTCCGCCGAAATGAGGAACAGTCCCATGAAAACCAGCGACCCGCAGAATGCCGCATCCCGGGCCTGCAGGTTCTGGCGGCTGAGCGTTCTGATACGGCCGTCATAGCCCCTGGCAGTGAGAGAGTCGTGCACCCGAAGCCCACGCTCGTACGCCCTGACCAGCAGCATGCCGGCTGTATTCGATATCGTTCCCATGATGTGCCTGTTCAGGAGACTTCCGCCACCCCTGTAACCCCTGGCGCGCCTGGCAACGTTCATCCTGCCCATCTCTTCAGTAAGGACGAAAATGTATCGATAGGTGAACATGAGCATATTCACGACCAGCCCTGGAACTCTCAGCCTCTGAAGCCCGTTCAGCAGGTCGTGGAAAGCGGTTGTTACCGACAGCAACACCAGGGCGAGAACGGATGCGGAAATTCTCAGAAACATGCCCATCGCCCTGTCCTGGCCGGAAGTCAGGTACATGGAAACGGATGCCAGCAATATGAATGGCAGTGCAATGGCATATCTTTTCCCTATGCGGGTGCCGGAAACTCCTGAGATGACCAGCAGGCAGAGCATGAATACGACAGAAAATAGCAGTAGAATATTTTCCGTCAGCAATGCCACAGCCACCACGAAGAATGCGACTCCCACAATCTTGGTCCGCGGGTCGAAGGGGGTGTAGTTACCTGGCCGGCAGTCGGGCGATTCATGCATCGCTCTTCCTCAGCAACCTTGCAAGCAGGAATCCCACAAGCAGCGTCACGAAGAAGCCGATTATGCCCATGGCCAACGATGAAGCGTAACTGTCGCCGTAATCCAGCGGGCCTGTGTAGACCGGCTTGGATTCCCCGACTCCAGCTTCTTCCATCGTGACCTCCAGCCCGTCGCCGTATTCGGCGGAGAACAGGTAATAACCCACAAGGCCGATTGCGAATATCACCAGTATTCCTGCGATGATTTTTATATGCTTTCTGTCGATTGGCTTATGCATCCGGAACCACCTCCTTTGGCCTGTTCAGGAAAGTGAGTTTCGGCATTCTGAGCATCCCCGGGGAAACCCTGGCTATGTACAGCACCACACCTGACGTGATAATTGCCTCGCCGATTCCGATGAACAGGTGGTAAATTGTCATGGCAGGAAATGCGATGCTTCCGGCTATTCCGTACGTTCCGCCGCTGATGGAGTGGCTGACAGCCAGTTCCACTGCCGCTGCCAGAGCTGCGACAAATACCGATGCAAAGGCCGCCGCGAAAACTGCCGCCTTCTCATTCGCGCGGCGAAGTGCCCTGTAAACATACCAGGCCACCAGGCAGCCGATGACTGCCATGTTGAGAATGTTCAGTCCCAGTGCCGTAAGTCCGCCATCCCCGAACACCAGGGCCTGAATTATGAGTATGACCGTAATAATCAAAATTCCGGCAAACGGGCCGAGAATAACGGTAGCCAGTGCCGCGCCGATGAGATGTCCGGTCGTCCCGCCGCCGATGGGGAAGTTCAGCATCTGGGCGACGAAAATTCCCGCTGACAGAACAGCCATGAGAGTAATCTGGCGGTCGTTAATTTTTTTATTCAGCACCTTCATTGTCAATGCCAGGAAGCCGATTGCGATAATCCATCCGAATGCCGCCACTGCGGGGGCCATCAGTCCGTCCGGTATGTGCATTTTAATCCTCCGTGTTACGATTGTTCGATTTGTGGCATGAGATATTTTTCAGATATATAAACCATGGTGCCAACAATTTAAATATCGTGTCACGATTGGAGTGGCGAGTGGCATGAACGAGATAACGAGATTCGGGGTTTCACTCCCCACCGACCTGCTTGAATCATTCGACACCCAGATAGATAAAATGGGCTATGGAAATCGTTCCAAGGCCATTGCCGACCTCATCCGGAACAGCATGATAGACGATGCCTGGGACACTGGCCAGGGAGAAGTCGTCGGCATCGTGACCATGGTGTATGACCATCACACTTCGGATACAGTGAATAAATTACTGACGCTGCAGCATGACTCGCACGTTACCATCTATTCCACAATGCACATCCATCTGGACCATGACAACTGCCTTGAGATACTGGCCATCAGGGGTTCTCCTGCCGAAGTTAGAAAATTCTCCGATGCCACGAAATCCGTTCGGGGGGTCAAGCATTCCGGGCTTGTCGTCACCAGCAAAGAATTATAACATAACTCACATCGGGAGAGGCAGATATACATGAACTGGAACGAACCGAAATTCGATGAACTGGCCAAGCAGGATTTCCTGAGAGCAGAGATAGTCGCAGACCTCAGGGCAGGTAGGTATGATGGAGTGCATACCAGGTTCCCGCCCGAGCCCAACGGCTACATCCACATCGGCAATGCCAAGGCAATCTGGCTCAATTACTGCATCGCCAGGGATTTCGGCGGAAAGTTCAACCTTCGCTTCGACGATACCAATCCTATTAAAGAAGAGAAAGAGTACATAGACTCCATAATACGCGACGTTGCATGGCTCGGCGCGGACTTTGAGGATCGCGTATTCTATGCTAGTGATTATTTCCAGCAGATGTATGATTTTGCCATTGACCTGATCAAGAAGGGCAAAGCCTATGTCTGCGAACTCACGGCGGATCAGATTAGCGAGTACCGCGGTGATTATAATACGCCGGGCAAACCGAGCCCCTGGAGGGACCGCCCCATTGAAGAAAGTCTCGATATTTTCGGGAGAATGAAGAACGGCGAGTTTCCGGACGGCTCCAGGACCCTGAGGGCGAAGATTGACATGGCCAGTTCAAACATGAACATGCGCGACCCCATCATGTACAGAATTCTCCATGCCAGCCACCCCCATGCCGGTGACAAGTGGTGCATCTATCCGATGTACGATTGGGCCCACGGACTGGAGGATTCCATCGAACGAATCACGCACTCCATGTGCTCCATCGAGTTCGAGAATCATCGTCCACTCTACGACTGGTTCCTCATCGAGCTGGGTACGTATCGCCCCAGGCAAATTGAATTCGCCAGGATGAACCTCTCCTACACAATCATGAGCAAGCGGTACCTCAAGCTGCTGGTGGACCGGGGCCATGTCACCGGCTGGGACGACCCCAGGATGCCCACTGTCTCCGGAATGCGCCGGCGCGGGTACCCGGCGGCCGCAATCCAGGACTTCCTCAGCAGGGCGGGAATCGCCAAGAAGTCCAACACCATAGCGCTTGAAGTGCTGGAGCACTGCGTCAGGGAGGACCTGAACAGGAACGCGCCCCGTTTCATGGGCGTTCTCAATCCGCTCAAGGTCGTCATCGATAATCTGCCCGATGACCATGTCGATTTCTTGGACGCCGTCAACAATCCTGAAAATCCGGAAGCCGGCACCAGGAAGGTTCCGTTCACCAGGGAACTGTTCATCGAGCGGGACGATTTCATGGAAGTCCCTGAGAAAAAATTCTTCAGGCTGGCTCCCGGCCGCGAGGTACGCCTCCGGTACGCTTATTTCCTCACCTGCAACTCCGTGATCAAGGATTCCCAGGGCAACATCACGGAACTCAGATGCACCGTGGACCCGGCCACCAGGGGAGGCAATTCCCCGGATGGGCGCAAGGTGAAGAGCACCATGCATTGGGTATCGGCCTCCAAGTCGGTTTCCGCAGAAGTGCGGAATTACGACAAACTGTTCACGGTGGAGGACCCCATGGGCCAGGAGAAAGAATTCACCCAGTTCCTCAACCCTGAATCACTGACTGTTCTGAGTGACTGCAAAGTGGAACCGGCAACCGCCGACCTGAAGATAGGCGACAGAGTTCAGCTGGAGAGGCTGGGTTATTTCTGCGTTGATTTGGATTCGGCGCCCGGAAAGCCGGTGTTTAACAGGACCGTGAGCCTCAAGGACTCGTATTCGAAGATTCAGGCTAAGAAATAAACAGGCATAGAACAACAATTCAAACTGTCTTCGCAATACCTATAAATACCCTGGAAACCTTTTATTCCACAATGAGAAAAGCTCTTGCATTGCTCGTGGGGCTCATCATGATTGCAACCGTGCTGTCAATCCCCCCGCCAGTCACTGGGGACGGGGTCACGGGCTGGGGGCCGACAGCCCAGGGTGTATATTACCTCCGCAATGCATCTTATGGTTATGCGAACCAGTGGTACAATTCCAGAAATCCGCATTACAATGATTTCTCCGGTTCTGGTGGGGACTGTGCCAATTTCGTGAGCCAGTGTTTGATTGCTGGCGGCATGTCACTGTGGCAGGGCACGAACGGCGGCGGTTACGGGGTTTATCCGGATGTCGACAGGCCAGCCACAAACAGTAACGGCACAATTCCATTCTGCGATTACCTGCACCAACACCTTACTCGCTATCAGGCGGTTGATTACAGTTATGGCGTGGAGGGGGTAAACGTCACAATACCTCTCGATACAGAAATAGGGGATGTGGTAATATTCGGCACCGATGCTGGAGACAGATGGTCCCATGCCATGATTGTGGTTTCGGTGGGAGGAGGCGACCTGGGATTAGCTGCCCATACGACGGACACTTATGGGGCGTCATTCTGGGGCGTACTCGGCGGTTCATTCACCTGCGCCAGCTTCTATCACATCAGGGTTGAATTGAACGAGCCATTCTCGTTCATGGTCAATACTGGCGCTCTCAATGTGCGTGCCGGTCCGGGCCTAAATAGCGCAGGTAATAATTATCAAGCACTGGGACAAGTTCATCTGGCGGAAATGTACGTGGCCATCGGCACGCAGGACGTCTCCGGTAGCATCTGGTACAATTTCTGGTTTGACGACCGCAATGCCTGGTGCGCGGCTGACATGATTTCAGGTAATGTATACGCCAAGCCGGTGAATCAGCCACAGTTCGAAATTCAGGTTACAACGGCCCTTAACGTCAGGAACGGTCCTGGAACTTCATACGCAATAGCGGGCCAGGTGTTCGATGGCATGCGGTTCATTACCAAGGGAATGAGAAATAATGCTGGTACAATCTGGCGCTCATTCTGGTGGGGCGGCAGCGTGGAATGGTGCTCGGCAAGTTACACTTTCAATGCCACGGAAATCGAGAAGAACCTGACGCGCATGAACGTGGGATTCTACCCGAGCTGGATGGGAACGGATTATGATTCTTTACAGCAGGGCAAGCTCTCTCACCTTGCCTGGTTCTCGGTTGAGATGAACACGGCTGGTGATATCACGAATTACAATAGCTGGCCAGGCAGTTGGATCTCGTTGGTTCTCCGTTGCCACGAGAACGGGACAAAAGTCCTGCTCAGCATGACGCTGTTCGGCTCTTCATCGGTTTCGACATTCCTTGCCAGCTCCGCTGCCCGGGCTAATGGGATTTCCAATCTGCTGGCCCAGACAATCGCAGGAAACGCGGATGGAATAATGATAGACCTGGAATATCCGCCGTCAGGCAGCGACGCGAACCTTCTGGCTTTCATGCAGGAACTACACACGGCATTCAAGGCCGAGAATCTTCTCTACGAGGTGCATCTCTGCCTGATGCCCTATCCGTGGGCATCGTATGGCTTCACCCAGCTTCCGGCGATCAATAATTATGTGGATTATTACTTCCTCATGGGCTATGATTATTTCTATGCCGGCAGTGCGACAACAGGCCCCTGTGGTGCGCTTTTCTGGAGCAACAACATAGATGCCTGGCATGCGATAGACAGATGGATAAATATCTATGGTGCCAGCAGGGAGAAGTTCATTTACGGTGTTCCATACTTCGGGTTTGACTGGCCTGTGGCAACGACCGGCCATGACGCGCCCGGAGCGACCAGGAACGGAACCGCATCCTCTCGCACATACAATTCGGCCATGACAAAGCTTTCAAGCACAGGCGCAACTCTTCGATGGGACAGCACCAGTTCAAGTCCCTGGTACTATTATCAAGAAGCAGGACAGTGGCATCAGGTCTGGTTCGATAACGCGACTTCCCTGAAATTCAAGTACCAGGTGGTGAACCAACTTGACTTACCGGGCATGGGAATATGGGCGCTGGACTACGATGACCCGAGAACCGAACTGTGGGATGCCATCGAAGCGAAATTGGGTCCTTTCTCCCTGGACACGGAACCGACCAATGGCTCTGCCGTGAGCGGGGTCGTGAACATTTCATCGGTCGCTTGGGGTGGCATGACTGAATTATGGATGAAAGTGCCGGGGGGAAATTGGGAGAAAACTGTCTATTCCACTGACATTCACCAGACCTACGAAGCCAGGTTCTACGATTCATGGGATACTGTCTCATTGGCGACAGGCTGGTACGATGTCCAGTTCAGGATGAACAATTCCTACGGGACCATCTCTTTCGAGAACCGCTCCTATTACGTTCAGAACGATAATGCCAGTTTCGAGGTTCCGCTCATATCGGGCTGGAACCTCATCTCTATCCCCCTGGAATTGGCAAGTGCGGACATCGAAGACGCGCTGGCCTCCGTTGCCGGCCAGTGGGACGTTGTGAAATATTATGACATTACCGACATGAGCCAGCCCTGGAAAACCTACCGCGTGGGCGCGACAACCAACAATCTTGCAGGCATCGACAGGACCATGGGGGTCTGGGTACACACGACCAGCCCCTGTACCCTCAATGTCACCGGGAATGCGCCGACACCCACCAATATAACTTTGAGGCCCGGCTGGAACCTGATTGGTTATCCCACCTTGACCCCGAGAACCATATCCGAGGCACTGGCAGGCACCGGGTACGACCTGGTGGAGGGATTTGCTGCATCATCGCCTTACATACAGGTACTGGGAGGTTCATATGTGATGAAGCCGGGAGAAGGGTACTGGGTGCGTGTGCCAGCGGATACTGTATGGACAATAGATTGGTGATTGATATGCGAATCAGTACGGCATGCAAAATAATCTCACATATACCATTCATTATTGTGGTGAGGGCTGTCTATGCAATGTGACAAATGCGGCCGTGAGCTGTTTTATGTCGAAAACGACAGAATGTGGCAATGTCCGAAATGCAGAACCTTCTTTAAACCGTCTGAACCCGGAATTCTGGATTTCAAAAAGAAAAATATAAAGAAGGCTGCGGCGGCCTGCGGTTTCCTGTTTGCCGCCATACCACTTCCGTTGATGTACATGATAGCAGAAGGTGATATATTTTTCTGGCCGACATTCACAGCCATATTTCTGTTATGGGGCATGGTCCTGCCTGTTTCGGGTGCTGTGCTGATACTCATGGACCGGTTCAAGGTAGGCGGTTTGGTGCTGGTTGCAGGTTCCGTACTTTTCATCCCCCTGGGTCTGGTGGGGGTACATTACGGCCTCCAGGCTGTGGAGCTTTCCAAAACCCTGAGGAAGAACAGGGAATTCCGGGACCGGGGCTATTAATTTATTAATCAGAATTGAGATGTGGGGCTGTGATATAATGGTTGAAAAAGAGATAATGCTTGCATGTGTCCCGAAAGCATGGTACAAACTCGATGAGTGGTTCCTGTTTTTCACAAATAAAAGAGCCATTGCCGTGAAATTCATGGCCTGGAAATCTGCCATGGGCGGAGTTGTCGGCCTTGTGGGCATGCATTCCGACGAGCAGGAAAGAAAGAGAATTATGACCATACAGGACCCGAATTACCTTTTGCCGAAGAAGGGTACCTTTACCATTGATTATGACGGTGCCAATGAGATATTTTTCAAGAAAGCGCTGATGGGCGCCAAAATTATCTTCACCTGTTCGGACGGCAATAAATTCACCTTTGCCATAGACGATAAAAATTACTTCAACCAGGCAATGGCCGCTGTCGGGCCGGTACTGGGCAGTAAATTGGTCACAAAAAAGTAACGGTTTCTACTATAACAGCGTCGAGAACTGCACGATATTATCCAGCATCATTTGCACCCCGATTGAGGCTATGAGGATGCCCATAATCCTCATTGTGGCGGTGATGCCCAGCTTTCCCATCTTCTCGTAGATGTACTGGCTCTCCACCAGCAACACATAGGTTATGACAAGCGTGATGAGTATGCTGAGTAAGATGAATCCCCATTCCAGAACGCCGCTCGCTTCACCCATGTAGACCATTGCGGTAATCATGGCCCCGGGGCCGGCAATCATGGGAATGCCCAGTGGGACGACGCCCACGATGCCCTTGTCGATGGCCTCCTGCCTTTCCTCGTCCGTGCCCTTGAACCGGGTTATCTGGCCCATGAGCATGTCATATCCGATCTTAATAAGGACTGCGGCGCCGACGAACTTCAGCGCCAGGAATTCCACATTGAAGGCGTCGAACAGGAACTTGCCAAAAACTGCGAAGAGAAGCAGAACCGCGGTACTTACCTTGATTGCGTTTACTATTACAACTTTCTTGTCTTCCCTGGAATAGCCAGTTGTGAGAATTATGAAGAACGGCACTTTGCTGATGGGGTTGATTGTGATGAATATGGCCGTAAATGCCGCAATCATGAGGGCTAGATTGAAATTCATTGAATCGCGTGAAAATCAATTACTATATAAATTGAACTGCGGAATGTAAGAGTTCAGTATTCTGAAGTTTGCTCGTTAAATTGTAGTTTTTAGTGAACAGTGAATAGTGATAAGTGAAAAATGAAAAACGAAGTATT
>VMTD01000025.1 GCA_013791785.1 Methanobacteriota archaeon | reverse complement strand
TACCCCCATGTATCGTTGGTCGCTGTTGCGTCTAACATATCGGCCCCTATGAGGAGCCCCACAACTATCGCAATTGCCACTCCAAGCAGGAAAAGTATGGGTCCCAGCTTGCCCAGAAACCCTTTTCCCTTCTTGGATACTCTGTTTACGTTATTCTTTACATCCATCCACTTCACCTCATTAATCCGCCCCATGGGCGGCTAACACTATATATATTATTATCTTAATAAATGTTGCGCATATAATAATCCTCCGTTTGAACGCTCTAATGCCCCATCAAATCTTGTGGGCTTTGATAATTAGGTGCATGGCCCCTAGGTAAACTTCCAGCCCTGGCAACAAACGACAGCCACTTCAGGGGCTGGTAGTTTATTGTAAAAAAATCGAGAAAACTCTGGCTTTCAAGCCGGAGATGAATCGACAACGAAAGTTTTTTATTCAAATATCGGGTATAGCTTTACATGTCAGCAGCCGAGATAGACGCTCTGAAGGCGATACACGAAACAGAGAAGCGGTCAGAGGAGATTGTCCATGTCGCGGAAATAGAGGCAGAACGCACTATCACCAACTCGAGATTGGTGACTTCGAAACGTTTTAACCAAGCCGAGGCTATGTTGGAACAGGAGGCGGCCAAGCATTTGAATACTTCCGTTGCGGAGGCCGAGGTCGCAATCGCTAAACTTATGAGCGAGTGCGAGGCCGATATATCCAGCACTAAGCGACTTGCTAATGAGAGGCGCGAGAATGCGATACAGCAGCTAAAGGTGTTGATTCTCGAATGGCGATAAGTGAGATGCGTCGTGTCTACGTTATAGGGGGCGATAACGATCGAGAGGCGGTGCTTCGCAAACTGCAGATGGCAGGGGTCATGGAAGTGGGGGACATAACACAGCGGACTCCGAAAGAGGAGGATCTTTCTGGGCTTATAAGGCCGTATGGACAGTTGCCAGAGAGGGCAGAATGTGACACCATGGTCACGAATCTTCGATACGGGATTGACACACTTGCTTCATACGCCCCCAAAAAGAACATGGTGGTTGAGCTCATCGAAAGTCTGATAGAAGGCATATTCGGAGCCAAGGAGTCCATAACCAACGAGGAGTGGGAGGAGGTCGGACGCAACCTGCCGAAGTACTTGGAATTGTGCGATCGCTGCCGCGAGCTTGAGAACCGGCTCAGCAGGCTTAAGGGAGAGAAGGCAAAGCTTGCGGAGACAAGGTTGCAGATGAATATCATAAAAGACCTTCGCTACCCGCTGGATAGGGTAGGTGTCACGCCCATGGTGACAATATCTCTCGGCGCCGTGGAGTCAAAGAGGTTTGAGGCGCTTTCTTCAGAACTGTTGAAAATACCCGAGCACTATCTCGAACCGGTCGGTTCCGTGAGGGGGCAGCAGCACCTCTTATTGATTTACCTGCGCGGAGATGAAGGCGTTATAGAGGAGATACTGAAGAAGCACGACTTCATGCAATTGCCCACGTCTGGATTCAAGGGCACGCCGGCCGAAATAATTCAGAATATCGGAAATAGATTCGAAGAGATAGATTTGGAACAGGATGGGATAAAGAAGAAACTCGGAGATCTCGCCGGCCAGAGAAGGATGTTGCTTGTAGCCCACGATTATGTGGACGTTCGGAGGACGGCTGCAGACACGGCGCAGAGCCTCGGCAGAACCGATAAGACATTCATCGTCGAGGGTTGGGTAAGGAAGGCCGATATAGAGGAGCTGAAGAAAACGGTCGGAGAAGCAGCAGTTATAGACCGCGCGCCCCTTGATGGCGAGATGCCGCCCGTAATGCTCGAGAACCGCCCCATGTTCCGCCCGTTCCAGGTAGTCACCAATATATACGGAAAGCCAAAGTATGCGGAGATAGACCCATCTGCGTTTATAGCTCCATTCTTCCTGATATTCTTCGCCCTCTGCATAGGCGATGCCGCTTACGGCATAGTGCTCCTCACCATCAGCATTGTGGCATATTACAAGATACCCTCTGGGCGAAGATTCTTCAAACTTATGAGTATTTGCTCTGTATTCACGATAATCTTCGGCCTCCTCATGGGTGGATTCCTCGGGAACAATTTTGTGAAGATAGATGCTGTGTGGATAGACCCGCTGGCGAACCCCGCTTCATTTCTCTTAATCGCACTCACCCTGGGTGTTGTGCATGCTGTTTTAATCGGTCCTGCTATAAAGATGTACATGAACATAAAGAAGAAAAGATACGCGGATGCCGTATTCGACCAAATGGCCTGGATGATATTAATTTCTTCACTCATCCTCTTCGCCCTGATAATGCAGAACCTGCTCGGAACAACGGTTGTGCGAGTGTTCATGCTCGACCCATCCGCTTCCGCGTCCATCAACGAATTCGGTGCGTCGCTAGAACCGTTTGTGATAGGGACGGCAGCGATAGCGGCTGTCATGATAGTTCTCACCCACAACAGGGATCAAAAGTTCGGCGGTAAGCGACTAATTTCCGGCCTCGCCAGTCTTTACAACGTAACAGGATACTTGAGCGACATACTATCGTACTCAAGGATATTGGCACTCGGTATGGGCACAGCGGTGATCGCCATAGTGGTGAACGAACTGGCATTCATGGCCTTGGATATTCAGGGCATCGGCATACTTCTTGCCATCATGGTTTTAATCATAGGTCACACATTCAACATTGTCATGGGAACGCTGGGCGCATTCGTGCACACTGCGAGATTGCAGTTCATAGAGTTCTTCGGCAAGTTCATCGAGGGAGGGGGAAAGACCTTCAAACCATTCTGCGATCGGAAGAAATACGTGGAAATCAGGTAGGTCGACCAGCCACAATGCCCTCACCGAAATTCAGAAAATGTTTTTCGACAGGCCACTTAACTCTCTGCCTCTTCCATGAGTCCTTTAATCCTCATTAGGTTACAGAAGTTCGACCGTTCCATCTCTTCCAACTTCATCTCTATGTATCTCGCAGTGTCCTCAAGCTGCGGGATAAGTATGTGCTCCAAAGCGTTGACCCTTCTCCGGGTCTTCTCTATCTCCACGGCAAGGAGTTCGGTGGATTTTTCATTCTCGGCCAGCAGCACGAGTTTTTCCACTATTTCCGCGAACTTCATTAGCGCGTTGTCAAGTTCCATTGGTGTAGTCACAAGGCTGTAACCGACGTCCTGCTGCGGGGACGAGACCTTCAGTATCGGGACCTCGACCCCGACCATGTTCTTGCTGGTGCATTCGAGTTCCATCCGCCCATTTGAGCAGAGGAACGCTTCATCCAACTCCTGCTTGGAGATGAATGCCCGGACACCGGAGAAGCGGGCGTAGGCTTCGGCCATCTCTTTCTCGACCGATCCTCTCCTCTTCTGCGTATCTTTGACGAGCATGAGGAACTGGCGCATAAGCTCGTCCCGCTTGTCCTTCAGGAGCTTATGCCCCCTTCTCGCGAGCCTGAGTCGCTTCCTCGTGTTCAGCAGTTCCATCCTTGTGAGTTTTATAGACATCTACTATTTTCTCCTATTTTCTTCACTCTGGCCCGCAGGGGCCTTCCCCCTTTTAAGGTACTTCTTAATATTCTCCGGGCGTACGCGCTTCAGCTCATCCTCGGGCAGCATACTGAGCAGTTCCCACCCAATATCAAGCGTCCGCTCTATGCTCCTTTCCTCATCCCTTCCCTGGGCTATGAATTTTCCCTCATATGCATCAGCGAACTGCAGGTATTTCTTGTCAAGCGCCCCGAGCGCGGCCTCGCCGAGAATGACAGCCAGCTCCCTCGCCTCCTTGCCCCTCGCATACCCGGCATAGAGCTGGTTCAGGACATCGGCATGGTCTTCTCTTGTCTTCCCCGCGCCTATTCCCAGATCCTTGAGACGGGAGAGCGATGGTAGTACGTCTATGGGCGGGTATATTCCCTTTCTGTGCAAGTCCCTACTGAGAATAATTTGCCCCTCGGTGATGTAGCCTGTGAGGTCAGGTATCGGGTGGGTTATATCGTCCTCAGGCATTGTAAGTATCGGTATCTGGGTTATGGAGCCGCTTTTTCCGTTTATGCGGCCCGCTCTCTCATAAATGGTGGCAAGGTCGGTGTACATGTATCCCGGATACCCGCGCCTGCCTGGAACCTCTTTCCTGGCGGCCGACACTTCCCTCATTGCCTCGGCATAGTTGGTCATGTCGGTAAGCACAACGAGCACATGCATCCCCTTCTCGAATGCAAGGAATTCAGCAGTCGTGAGAGCCATCCTCGGCGTGGCAAGTCGCTCTATCGCAGGATCGTTGGCCAGATTTATGAAGAGTACCGCTTTCTCTATCGCGCCAGTCTTCCTGAAATCCGATATGAAATAATTTGCTTCCTCGAAGGTTATTCCCATTGCGCCGAAGACGACAGCGAAGTCATCGGAACCGGAGAGCAACTTCGACTGGCGAACTATCTGCGCAGCCACTTCTGCATGCGGCAACCCCGCGCCGGAAAACAGCGGAAGCTTCTGCCCCCTTATTAGCGGGTTCATCCCATCTATTGATGATATTCCGGTCTGTATGAAGTCAAGCGGATAGTCCCTCGAGTAGGGATTTATTGGAGACCCGTTTATATCCAATTTTGTCTCGGGTATCACTTTCTGCGCCTTGTCGAGCGGGATGCCGAAACCATTGAAGACCCTGCCCACCATATCTTCCGATACTCCCAACTCTATGCTCGTGCCAAGGAACCGGACCTTTGTCTCGCCAACATTTATGCCGCTCGTCCCCTCGAATACCTGAACCATGACCCTGTCGCCATGGAGTTCCAGTACCTTGCCCCTTCGCACCTCCCCACTAGAGAGCTCTATCTCTACCAGTTCGTCATATTTCGCGTCAGTGACCTTCTCCACGAACATCAATGGGCCGAATACCTCGTTAACCGTCATGTAGTTCTTTAGCATCTTCACACCACCCCCATGTTATCAAACTGGTGTTGCATACTTTCGCCAAGCGCTTTCACCACATCCTCGAACC
This sequence comes from Methanobacteriota archaeon, assembly GCA_013791785.1. Classification (GTDB taxonomy): domain Archaea; phylum Thermoplasmatota; class Thermoplasmata; order SG8-5; family SG8-5; genus UBA147. The sequence continues at coordinate 4,624 of VMTD01000025.1, read as the reverse complement.
GCGCCTCTTCCACAAACCTTAGTTTCACTATCTCTCTCCTGCAGGGGAGTGAGAGGATTTGATTGAGTCCCCTACCTTCCTCCAGCGCTTTTTTCCCCAGTTCGTGGAAATCCATTATGGTTCTGAGCATGTGATACTGTTTCGAAGCCGAGCAGTAGGTGTCAACATCGTGGTACGCATTCTGGTACAGGAAGTCCTCCCTTATCGAGCGGGTGCATTCGAGGAGGAAGCGGTCCTTGTCGCCGAGAGCGTCCACCCCGACCAAGCGCACTATCTCCTCAAGTTCCGCTTCCTTCTGCAGGAGCGCCATGGCAGAATCCCTCGTTAATTTCCAGTTCCAACCTACGTTCTTTTCCCACCACTCCTTCACATCGTCGAGATAGAGGGAGTAGCTGTTGAGCCAGTGTATGGCCGGGAAATGCCTCTTATAAGCCAGCGGGGCGTCGAGCGCCCAAAAGACCTTTGTTGTGCGGAGCGTGCCCTGTGTGACTGGTTCGGAGAAGTCTCCGCCGGGCGGTGACACCGCACCTATAAGCGTCAGCGAGCCGGTTCTATCTTCAGAACCAATAACCTTCACGCTCCCCGCCCTTTCATAGAACGACGCGAGCCTGCTGGTCAGGTATGCGGGATAGCCTTCCTCGCCTGGCATCTCCTCCAGCCTGCCTGATATTTCTCTGAGGGCCTCGGCCCATCTGGACGTGCTGTCGGCCTGCAGCGCGACATTGTATCCCATATCTCTGTAGTATTCAGCCATAGTGATTCCCGTGTATATGCTAGCCTCCCTCGCGGCGAATGGCATATTGGATGTGTTGGCGACAAGTATGGTCCTCTCCATCAACGGGCGCCCGGTTTTCGGATCCTTCAACTCGGGAAATTCCATGAGGACCGCCGCTATTTCGTTCCCCCTCTCGCCGCACCCGACGAAGATTATTACGTCTGTGTCGGCCCACTTGCTTAGCTGGTGCTGGATGACTGTCTTTCCGCTGCCGAATGGCCCTGGCACGCAGGCGGTCCCCCCCTTGGCCACAGGGAAGAATGTGTCCAGTACCCTTTGCCCCGTCAGCATAGGTATGGTCGGCTGCATCTTTTCCGCGAACGGCCTACCCACCCTCACAGGCCAGCGTTGCAGCATCTGCAGATCCTTCCTACCTGCCGGCGTTTCTATGCTGGCTATGGTGTCCTCAACCTTTGCTTTTCCGCCAGTGATGTCGATGATCTTGCCAGCCACTCCCGGTGGGACCATTATCTTGTGCTGGAATATTTGCGTCTCGTTGACCACACCCAGAATGTCGCCACCTGTAACCGTATCCCCGACCTTGGCTGTCGGCACAAAATCCCATTGCTTCGTTCTGTCAATCGCAGGGGCGGTCACCCCCCGAGCTATGAAGTCCCCGACTTTACTCTTCAACACATCAAGCGGCCTCTGTATCCCATCATATATCGCACCCAAGAGACCGGGCGCCAGTTCCACACTGAGTGGATGGCCGGCAGATATTACCTTGTCACCAATCCCAACGCCGCCAGTCTCCTCGTAGACCTGTATCGTGGCCCTCTCGCCCTTAAGCCCTATTATCTCGCCCATGAGGTTCATCTCCCCGATGAGAGCCACATCGAACATTTTGGCGTTCTTCATCTCCTCGGCCACTACGACCGGGCCAGCGACCCTGTAAACCTTTCCTTCTATCATGTCCTCAATCCTCCTTTGAAAATATATCCATGCCGACTGCCCTCTCGACAATCTTCTTTATTTTCTCCTGTCCATTACCCTTGGAACCACGTATGCCCGGCACCTCTATGACTATCGGGAAAGTTCTCTCGCTGGCGCGCAGTTCCTTGAGAACGTCCCTAAGGGCCTCTGCATACTCTTCCATGATGAATATGATCCTATACTCCTCGTCTGACATGAGCTTGCGTATTATTCCATCGCACTCCGCTGAAGTCGTTGAAAATGTCATGAAGCCGAAGGCCTTGTAGGGCAGCACGGTCTCACTATCACCTATCACAGCCATCTTGTTCATGCGCTCCACACCGCCCTCACCCTCTCCGCAGGTGTCCCGGTAAGCTTGGAGATTATTATCATCCTGAGAGTTCCAATCTCAAGCTTCTTGGCCAGAATATACCCCGCAAGCACCTCTGCCCCCATTACGTGCCTCGATCCGCGTGCCGTCTCCATCACAACGTCTGTCACATACTTTTCCAGACCCAGCCACGAGCCTATCTGTCTGTACTCCTCGAGAGCGGGAGGCACAATCTTTCCGTACCTATGGGCGAACGGGGCGAAAGCATCCGCACCCCCCCTATCGTAAAGAGAGGTCAATTCTCTGTCTGTCATCGTCCCGCCCGGGAGGAAGAATATCCTATCCCTCTCCCGTCCAATATTTTTGGCCCTTGCCACCAACTTCATATTCCCCACATCAGCTTGCATAGTGACAATGTTTTCCAGCAACCAGTTCCCAACAGAAAGCTCTGCCATTCTCCGGTACAGCGCGGCGTCAAGGGCGGAATCAATTACCGAGATGTCCCTCACCTCCTCGTACATGGAAGCGGCTCTCTTTATATCTGTTGCGTAATCGGGAAACGCCTCCGTTATAGTATCTAAGTCGCTCGCCAGAAGATTAATGAATTTCTTTTTTTCCAAAGTCCCCGCGTTCACAAATACATCTTCTTCCCCGGCCGACCCGGGACTTAGTCTGCTCTTCAGAAGAACCTTCAGGTTCTGTATGTCGTACTCTATGAAGAAAACATCAAGGTACCTCCGTTCAGGCACGTCGGGTAGAAGTGATTCGTACGTCCTGCGCAATTCCGTCATGAGAACCCCCTCAATATCTACTGTACCCGGTTCACCATCCACAACGAAAGGGCCATAGCTAGTTTCCGCCATTATTTTGATGGCCCCGTCTGCATCGTGTGCATTGAGCATCTTCTCGAACCTATCCTTCGTAATGAGTTTCGTTTCAAGGTGCTTTATTCGACCGAAGAGGTATGCATATCTGCTCTCTTCGCCGAGGCTCTTGTCAGGCTGCATCCTGTCCCCCAAACAGTATCTGCGCAGCTTCGCGCTCCAACTCGCCCCTTCTCATCCTTATGAGGGTGCCGAGTGAGCAATCCATCTCTATCTGTCCGACTTTGACCACGAATCCGCCCCTTATATCCTCCCTCTGCGTCTTCGAGAGTGTGAAAATGACCTTTTTTCCATCCTTCGAGAACTGTTTCTCCACCGATTTGAGGAACTCAACAGTTATCCGCTTCGCGTCAGCCTGCGATATCTGGACCTCACACTCGCATTCTGGTAAATTCGCCGCGGCAAAGAGCCGCTCCATAATACCGAGGTATTCTTCATCAGAGAGCGCGAGAATCCTACTCAGAGCTTCATCTATAACTTCATTTATTATTTCCTGCTTGGCGTTGAGGTGCCTGTTGCGTGCCTCTACTCTTGCCACCCCCATCCTCCTTTCCTTCTGCAATTTCGCTCCCTCAATGTACCTGCGCCGCCCAGAGTCTAGCATCTTTTTAATATTATCATCATATTTCCTCTCACTCTCGCTGGAGTGCCCGGCCGCTTCCTCCCTAATCTCGCATGCCTTTTCGTTGGCTAAGTCTATTATCTTTCTTTTGACTTCGTCGAGACTCATCTGAAAAACCTTCTTACGTCAGCGGTATCGTGTTCACAAGGAAAATAGTGATTAGCAGGCTCAGCACAGCGTAAGTTTCCACCAGCGCAGCCATTATTATGGCTTTTCCCATTTCCTCTGGTTTCTTTGCGACCAGCCCTACCCCCGACGCGGCGACCTTGCCTTGCCAGACTGCGGATAGGGGGCACCCTATCATCATGGGTATGCAGGCGAGGGCGAGGGCTAAACCTGTAGAAGGGCTTATGGTGGCTACGGTACCGCTAAGCAGCCCAAGCTTCATCATCACCCAGAACGCGGCAAGGAAGCCATAAATACCCTGCGTGCCGGGAAGAACCTGAAGAATCAACAGTTTCCCGAACTTCTCCGGGTCTTCTGAAACGACTCCCGCACTAGCCTGCCCCGTTAGGCCTACACCTATGCTCGAACCAGCGCAGCTCAGACCTGCGGCCAATGCTGCCCCCGATATCGCTATAGCCAAACCTTCGATAACCATTGTAACACCGAAGTGGTATTATGAGATAGGTTATTAAACGTTTTGGAATTTCGCTACGCTGGGTGCTTGGGCAGCGCGCAGGCCGTTTCCGTCTGCCAAAACGAATCTGGACTATGAAAGATAAACGAAAAATAAGAAAGAGAGGTGCCCCGTTGCGGAGGGCACCATTCAGACGCCCCCATTTCGGGGGCACCACTCAGATGGTCATCCTGACCATTCAGATGCTCAGTCCTTGCCAAGGTCCCACAGGGACTTCAGGGCGATGATTATTGCTGCCGGTGCGAAGAACAATATCATGCACAGCGTTACACCGGAAAGATAGCTCCCGATGAAGGGTATGTCCAGTGTGTTCTGGCCTGCTATTCCCACAACCACCAGCGCTATTGTGCCGATGAGGAAATTGGTCGTTTCGCTCTTGGTTATGGTCCCGACGCCGAGAGCCGTTATCAAACCCACCAGGAAACCCAGTCCGGTGAGGGCCGCCGCAATGTACCCCCAT
>VMTD01000103.1 GCA_013791785.1 Methanobacteriota archaeon | reverse complement strand
TTGAAAAGGATGGACCAAACAAAATAAATGTGAATTTTTTAATGTTTGAAAATATTAACCCACCTTCAAAAGAGATTCATATTGCCGCTGCAGACGTTCAGCGTATTGTGACTAAGCTGTTGTCCCATATTGATAACAAAAAACGTTATATTGTTCCAATTTCAAATATTTGTATTGTGGATGGAGTAGCCTCAGAAATTCAATTAAGTGTTCTTAGGTCTATGATTAATTGCGATTTAGTAAGTATAAATAATTCCGATTTGAGTATTATTCTTACTAAAAAAGGAAAAGAGAAATTGAATGTATTAATGAAAATTTAATAGCATCCCAGCGCGATTTAGAGCGGAACTGGGTGTTGGGGTGATTCGGGCGGTTGGCTGGGACAAGTGGGATTTGGGCGGATGCCGGAGCCCTGGAGCCGGGTTGTGCGCCGATTTAAACTATCCCCGCCCTTACAGATGGGGCTTTAAAGGATGATACGAGAATCGTGTCACAAACATCAAATTTTTGAATTTGATGTCACAACCCCGGCCTTGAAAACAGATTGTAATGGGCGACCGGGGCATGATGGGGATGGCTGGAACCAGCTTCGTAGCCGAGAGGGCTGGAAGGGGCGCTGGAATAGTGTTTAGGCCACCCCCACATCACAGCTTTCCGAAGAATTATCAGGTACACGCCTCTATTTCTTCATCCAACCATAAAGAAGAATAATCAGCCAAATGGAAATATTGACAATAAAAATTATAAGTGGTCAATTGAAAATCCGCATCTGGATTGGACATATTTGTTTCCAATAGAGTCACAAATGTAATATTGGTTGAATCTTGGCTTCGCATAACAACATAGTGTGTCTGGAATATGAAATTTAGCGTTTTATTATCATACAGTGGAGTAGATGAAAATGAATAAAGTGGAATTGGTTCTGAATAATTGTGTAGGTATAAAGCTTGGATGGCATCCCCCACCGATGAATCATTTCCGAGATACGCACCTAATTCCCCAGGCCAACCCGAGGAACGGTATCCGTCCCCAGTTCTGATTTGAAACTCTGGTCTTGAGGCGTTAAATGGATTGTCCTTCAATTCCGAGGTCCACATTATCGGGCTTAGGACATTATGGGGAAGACCGAAGGAATGGCCGAATTCATGAATAATCGCTCTTATTTTTTCAGACATTCTACTCAAATTGCCTGTAAAATCATCGTTTGGACTCAAACAATATAATTTGAGGGTACTTGCACAATCACTTGTTCCCCACGCATTTCCATCACCATACGTGGTTGTCATACTGTGGCCAGTCCCATTATAAAAATATAAATTCATAGAAATTTTATGTGTAAAAGTAGCGTATCCTCGTAATATTGATTTTGCAAATGGTGAAACTTGTTCATTCGAATAAGACACAATGCCATCATTGGGAAACGATGAAACATTACCTAGATTCATTTGATACCCAAATGTCTTATTTATTGATTCCATCGCAAGCAAAGTTAAAATAGTTGCCTGATCAACGGATATTGAGTCCTCAACTTGAATATTTACATATGTGGGATATGAAGAAAAACTGAGCTCACCATTTGTATATATGCGGTCTGAAATCATAATCACTGCGAAAATGTGGCTTGTAAATAATAAAAATGCGAAAGATACAACTAAAAAAATCTTGATAGACTTTTTAACTTCATGAAATGCATAATATTTCTGAAAGGAACTAATCAGACATGTGGTTAAAAATGCAATTACAAAGCTCCAACCACGATCAAAATTCAGAATGAAATTATCTAAAAGAAAGAATATTAGAAATGTGATAAGTAATATCAATATTCTCGGCAATTCGGCAATAATTTTCTTCCGGTCTAGTTTAATTATATTAATCATTTGTATGATACATCTCCATCTAATACATAAAAAAGGATGTTTTAAAGCTTTCGTGGCGTCGCATCTAAATTCACGTTTGACCCTAAATTAAACTTTTCGAATGAATTTAGGTGTAACGTCTTCAGCACCAGATGTATTAAATATTAGCGCATTAAGTTAACAATGCACTATGAAGTTTCCTTTTTTCTTTCAAACAGAATTGGATACAATATTGAGCCAGCAACAATTACTAAGCTTGAAATTGATATATTTTGTACGAAAATAGAGTTAGAATTATCCACATAAAATAAATTATCATAATTAAAAACTTCAGTCAAATTCATATTGTAATCAAAGATTTGAATTTGTGCATTAATCATTCCAGGTAAAATTAATTTAATTTCTGCGGTTCCTTCATGGGTCCAACTATGTTTCGGTTCACTGTCATAATTATTATTTTCATTTATTTCGGTCAATTTTACTTGTCCAGTATAATAATCATAATCAAAATTATTAGAATCATCAATAATGCGACGGGAACCAGATAAGTCAACGTAAATATGATATCCTATAGGGAGATAGATAGCTCCAACATTAATTGTTATGGTTTCTCCAGCTAGAATTGGTAATTTATTCTTAAATTCAAAAAATATTGCTACAGTCCCATTACTAGATTCAAAATAGGTCATGCCCTTCAAAATTGTTGGTTTATTAATCATGGGTAAGAAGGGGATTGAAATCACTAATATAACTAATATTAAAATAATGGGCACTCTAATCTTCTCAAAGTTGAATTTTGAATTATCGTTCATTAAACTCTCCATACCTCAATTGAATAGGTAATACAAATACGCTTCTATTTATCTAAATGATATTAGTGAAATAATAATTTTTTTAGGGGATTAGCCAACATCTTAACCGCCAGACAATTTCGGTCATCCAGAACCTTGACCAACATTAACGCAACAATGCACTATCTGCAACTATAACCTTGTGCTTAGAGAGGAGGCTGAAACCTGCTTCTTGGCCACCTTGAGCGCCGATTTACACTATCCCCGCCCTTACAGACGGGGCTTTAAAGGATGATACGGGAATCGTGTCACAAACATCAAATTTTTGAATTCGATGTCACAACCCCGGCCTCTAGGTAAAATGAGATGCAATTCGACCGAGGCATGATGGGGGAGGCTGGAACCAGCCGCTGGACCGAGTTGAAAAATGGAGGTTCTCTTGAATTGCGGGACAAGTTTTATATACCACGCCGTTCTAGTCTGTTCCACTATACAACCCCCGGTTGACAACCCCGTGATACCCATGGACGACCCCACCCTCGACATCCTGCTGGCCGCTATCGGCAACCCCACTCGCCGCAGAATCCTGCGCAAGCTGGTGAAGGAGACGCATTATCCCTTACAGCTATCGAAGGAACTGAGTGTGAGCCAGCAATCGATAATGAAGCATCTGAAGGTTCTGGAGGAGAGCGATCTGGTGAGCTCGATATTCGTGGACAGCGACTCTGGGCCGCCAAGGAAGTGGTATGTCGCGACAAAGAGATTCACTCTGGTCATTGACCTTTCTCCGGAGCTTTTCAACGAGGAACTGAGATTCCACGAGAAAGAAGAAGCTATCGAAGCGGAATCCGACAGCCAGTCGCTCATTAATGCGGAAAATCTTCGGCAAAAACTCGGAGAATTCATGGCCCACATGGAGACAATGAGCATGAGGCTGGGCGAGCTTTCCCGGGAGAGGGACGAAATACTCTCCAGGAAGGAATATGTCATGCATTATGCAAATGACATTATCGATACGCTTTGCGAGGATTACGATGAGAGAAAGGTTCTCCGGTACATTGTGGCCGAGGACGATATTACCCTGGAGTCCATGTCAGAAGTTCTCGACATGCGGGAATCGGAAATAGAACGGATAATGAAGAATCTTGAAAGGAAAGGATTATTGATGCTGACCAGGTGAGGTCGGCATGTGTGCGTGAGTGTGAGTGATAATATGGGACACAGAAAGAAGAAAAACGACGAACTTGCCGAGAAAGCGAAAGAAGACCTGGTCGAGGTAGAGGATGCGCCGCTGGTAGTGGCCGAGGAAATATTATCCCCGGCGGAAAAGGAAATCGAAGAGCTCAAGCGCCAGCTTGCCGAAAAGACAGAGCTTGCGCAGGCCTACTTCGCCCAACTGCAGAGGGTGCAGGCAGACTTTGAGAACTACCAGAAGCGCGTGGCGGCTGAAAGGACCAGGATTGCGGACAGCGCCTGCGAGACCATTGTTATCGGATTACTGGACACACTGGACAACTTCGACAGGGCGATATCGCATCTGGAGAAGCTTCCCGGGGAGGAATCGAAAGGCGTTCTCATGGTCTATGAGAATATGCTGGCGTATCTTCAGAGCAACGGGCTCGAGAGAATAGCAGCAGCCGGTTGCCAGTTCGATCCCTACAGGCACGAGGCGATAATGCAGGCCGAGTCGGAAGATGCGCAGGACGGCACGGTCCTGGAGGAGTTTCAGGCTGGATATTCCATGAAAGGAAAGGTCATCAGACCCTCGAAGGTCAAGGTGGCCAGGGAAATCAGGAAAGATAATGATAATATGGATAATATATTAAAGGAGGAATAAAATGGCAAAGATAATAGGAATAGATTTGGGCACGACAAACTCATGCCTGGCGGTACTCGAGGGCGGAAAGCCCAAGGTGCTGCCAAACGCAGAGGGCGGGAGAACGACACCATCCGTCGTTGGATTCACCAAGGACGGAGAAAGGCTGGTGGGCCAGGTGGCCAAGCGCCAGGCGGTAAGCAATCCGGAAAGAACGATTTCCTCGATAAAGAGGAAGATGGGCACAGACTACAAGATCAAGATAGACAGCAATTCCTACACTCCGCCGGAGCTTTCGGCAATGATACTTCAGAAGATGAAGTTGGACGCCGAAGCTTACCTGGGCGAGAGCATCACCCAGGCGGTAATCACAGTTCCGGCATACTTCAACGATAACCAGCGCCAGGCGACGAAGGACGCCGGTAAAATTGCCGGCCTTGAGGTCCTGAGGATAATCAACGAACCCACGGCTGCGGCACTGGCCTATGGTCTTGACAAGGACGAGGGCGAGAAGATCGCGGTGTTCGACCTCGGCGGCGGAACGTTCGATATATCGTTCCTGGAAGTGGGCGACGGCACGTTCCAGGTGCTGAGCACCGACGGCGACACAATGCTGGGCGGCGATGACTGGGATCAAGCCCTTGTAGAGTACCTCGCGGCCGAGTTCAAGAAGGAGCAGGGCGTGGACCTGAGTAACGACGTCACTGCAATGCAGAGGCTCAGAGAGGCCGCGGAAAAGGCCAAGATCGAGCTTTCGGGATTGCAGCAGGTGACTGTGAATCTTCCCTACATCACGGCAGATAACACCGGCCCGAAGCACATGGAGATTAAGGTCACAAGAGCCAAGTTCCAGGAGATTACAAAGAAATTGCTGGGGCGCACCAGGGACCCGGTAAAGAGGGCCATGCGCGACGCCAAGCCAGTCGCTCTGAAGCCGGAGGACATCAACAAAGTTATCCTCGTCGGCGGTTCCACAAGGATGCCGGCGGTAATGGACCTGGTCAAGGAGATATTCGGCAAGGAGCCATACAAGAACGTTAACCCCGATGAATGCGTGGCCGTCGGAGCCGCGATACAGGGCGGAATTCTTGGCGGCGAGATAAAGGAAATTGTCCTGCTGGACGTTACTCCGCTGACAATGGGCGTGGAGACCCTGGGCGGAATCAGCACGTCGCTGATAACGCGCAATACGACTATTCCAACTCGCAAGAGCCAGATATTCTCCACCGCGGCAACAAACCAGACCAGCGTTGAGATACATGTGACCCAGGGCGAGAGGACAATGGCCGCTGACAATGTGAGCCTCGGCAGATTCCACCTCGTGGGCATACCGCCGGCACCCAGGGGAATTCCCCAGATAGAAGTTACATTCGACATCGACGCAAACGGCATAGTCAATGTAGTGGCAAAGGACCTGGGCACCGGAAAGGAGCAGAAGATTACCATCACCGCTACAAGCAATCTCTCCCAGGAAGAAATCGAGGCAAAAATAAGTGACAGCCAGAAGTATGCCGAAGAAGATGCGAAGAAGCGCGAGAAGATTGAAACGTTGAACCAGGCTGACAGCATGATTTACTCCACCGAGGAAGCCATGAAAGAGATAGGCGAAAAGGCCACGGCGGAGCAGAAGGAACGGATAAACAAGGCCGTGGAGACCCTGAAAGAGGCCATAAAATCCGATGACGTGGACAAAGTGAAAGCCGATCTGGAGAGCCTGGGAAAGGCCCTTCACGAAGTTACCACAGCGCTTTACCAACAGGTCGCCGCGGAGCAGCAGGCCCAGCAGCAGGGAGAGCAATCACCGCCGCCCGAAGGAGAAGGCGGCGACGGGGACTTCGTTGACGCTGATTACAAAGAGGTCGGCAAGGACGAATAAAGACCGCATAGAGCATACAACCAAAACCTTAATGGGTGCGGGGTTTTCCCGCACCCCAAACTTACATTTACCGGAGCATGAATATGGCCGACAAAAGAGACTACTACGAAGTTCTGGGCGTTGAGAAGAGCGCCAACCAGGATGACGTCAAGAAAGCTTACAGGAAGCTGGCCAAGAAGTTCCACCCGGACATGCACACGGAGAACAAGGCCGAAGCCGAGGAGAAGTTCAAAGAAGTCAGCGAGGCCTACGAGGTTCTTGCGGACCCCCAGAAACGGCAGAAATACGACCAGTACGGTTTCTCGGGGATAAACGGCGCATTCGGCGGGGACGGTTTCCAGTGGCAGGATTTCACGCACCAGGCAGACGTCAGCGATATCTTCGGCGACTTTTTCGGCGGCTCCATATTCGACACGTTCTTCGGCGGCGGCGGACGCCGCAGAACCAACTCCGGTCCGGCAAGGGGCAGCGACCTTCGATTGGACATACAGATAACCCTTCTGGAGGCCGCAAAGGGCCTGAGCAAGACCCTGGATATCCCCCATTCTGTGAGATGCCAGGAATGCAACGGTTCCGGCGCGGAGAAAGGTTCCGCGCCCAAGACCTGCGCCACATGCAGCGGCTCCGGCCAAGTGAAGCAAGTGCAGAGAAGGGGATACAGCCAATACATTTCCATCGGCGCATGCCCAACATGCCAGGGCCAGGGCCAGACAATCGACAAACCGTGCAAGAAATGCCACGGCCAGGGCTCGGTGCGCAAGACCAGCCGCATCGAGGTTAATATCCCGGCAGGTGCTGACAACGGCACCAGGCTGAGGCTGCGCGGCGAAGGCGAAGCGGGCGCCAGGGGCGGGCCGTCCGGCGACCTGTACGTCATAGTGCATGTCCAGGAAGACCCGGTATTCCAGAGAGAAGGGCGCCACCTGATTACCGATATGGGCATAGATTTCACCCAGGCTGCCCTGGGAGACGAGATAACCATCAATACCATAGACGGGAAGGCCACAATGAAAATCCCGCCGGGAACCCAGCCGGGAACCGTTTTCAGGCTCAAGGGAAAGGGCATGCCGGCCATGGGAGGTCACGGAACCGGGGATTTGCACGTGAGGGTGAACATCCGGGTGCCGGAAAAGCTGAACGCGGAGCAGAAGCGCCTGCTGAAAGAGTTCGAAGAGGCGGGCGGCGGCACCAGTTCCGGGAAGAAGGGGATCGGGAAACGGAAACGATGACCGAAACATGTTACATTATCTGAGACTTTTTATTGTAAACATGTCGAGAAAACTCTGGCTTTCAAGCCGGAGATGAATCGACATATACAATAAACGGGAAAGGCCGTTGCATGCCGTACTAATGCAACCAAAGTAAATCGAAGTCATCAGGCTTCGATTGTTCAGGCATGCAACTTATTATGGTAAACTTCCAGCCCCGAATCGCATGT
>VMTD01000080.1 GCA_013791785.1 Methanobacteriota archaeon | reverse complement strand
TCCACTACACCGTACATCCAGGATTATACGAATCTGGTCAGCGTGACCATGTCGGATGGAAACGCCTACTGGGTGTTCGTGCCGTCTGCAACCACTTGGAATGTACCATATCCGTAAGCAGTAAACATGGAACAGAATGGGGGCCTTTGCCCCTCATTTTCCATTTTTACACGCGTAAATTAATTCGGGATATGACAAATCTTCCCCCCTCATTTTATATATGGAATAGGGGAAGATATAAATAGTTCATATTAATTTATTAAATAAATTTAAGTAATTCGGGTGTAATATATAGTTAGATGGTTTCAAAAGGAGGAAGAACTATGGAGTCAAAGATTTTAACTAGCATTATTGCACTGGGATTAGCATTCCTTATGGCCGTGCCTATAGGAATTGTCGTGAGCGGGAGCCAACCGGATATTGATGCCGGTGTCTTAAACGCACCAGGCAATAATTATAAACAGAACGCTATGGTGAGCATCAGCGACTATATTTACAATGTCTGGATAGATGGACCGCAACATAACACCCGTTTGATGTTCTCAATGAGTCTGGATTCAGGCAACCAATGGACACAGCCGGAAGTTGTTACCGGGTCTGATTTCACCCCGATGGATGTTAAGATGGTAGCTGGGGCCAGCAATCTGCATATTATCTGGATGGACGGAACTTCCCGCATGCTATCCACAGGTTATTTAGCCATTAATTTTGATGGCCAGGCATCTCACCCTATGATGTTCAAAGGTGAAAACCCAAGTATTGATTCCGAAGGTAGCCAGGTAGCAATTGCTACATCAGCAAAAGGCGAGTTGAATCTTTATCTAAGTCAGAATGAAGGCCAGGACTTCCAGAGCCAGGAAATCTTCCCCGGACTCATCACCACGGTTAGTTCATTATCATTTGACAATGGTCTGGGGATAGTGGCCTGTGCCGGTGTTCGCGACCCAAACAATGGTAAAATTTCCGACAGGGGAATTTACCATGCTTTCTATGATGGTTCTTGGTCAATTGCCAAGAAAATTGTTGATACCGGAACAGTCAAGGAACTTACTTTAAATTCCGATGGAATTACATGGACTGAAGAGTCGTCCATTTCGATAGACCAATTCGAGATGAAAGTACTAGCTCCAGGAATATTCGGTGAAAAGAAACTTATTTCTTCGGAAGAAGTAACAAATCAGCCAGCGCCCACAGCCCTTGCGCCCTCAAGACTTCCTCCGAAAAAGTGGACTTACATTTGCTATCTGGATGCAGACAACAATCTGGATTCATTTGGTTACGAGGATGCCAATGAAATGGAGATGATTGGTTCAGATGCCGATGTTAATATTGTTGTACTTTTTGACGGCATGAACAATGGGGATAGCAAGGCATGGTACATTGAACAGGATGCAATTCCTGCAACAATTACTTCTCCTGAAATTGCACTCACCGATATTAACCCTGGCTGGGGAACAGAATTGAACATGGGCGACCCCCAGACTGCAATAGATTGGGTGAATTATGTTTATGCAAATTATCCGGCTGACCGGTATATGTGGGACATGTGGAACCATGGTGGAAGCTGGAACTGGGGCATGTGCTCGGACGATACCAATGGTGGCGACAATCTGGCCAGTTTGGAAGTCAGGGAAATTTATGAAACATTGAGGATAGACAACAACAAACTCAAGCTCTTTGATGTTGCCGGCTATGATGAATGTCTCATGTCTGACGTATCAACCGATTACGATGAAATTCCTTATATTGATTATATTTGTAATTCCGAGGACAGTATAGCCGGAGACGGCTGGGAGTACAACCTTGTCCTGGGACCTCTGGCTGCTAATCCGGATATGGGCGGAGAAGAAGCGGCCTGGTTGATATTCGATGCTTATGGTGATTTTTATGGAACTAGTGGGTCGTTGACAACAATGTCAATAATTAATTCCACAATGTTCTTCCTTGAGCTTATTCCGGCCATTAACACGCTGGCCCAAAAGGGCATTCACGACATAACAGCAAACAGGGCACTCCTTCAAACAGCTTCAAATAATGCAGCAGATTGGCAGGGATACAGTCATCAGAAGGACCTACTGGACTTCTGCTACAATATTGTAGCAACATTGCCTGCAAATGAGATAAGGCAGGCTGCCCAGGAAGTCATTACAGCCGGTACTGCCTGTCCCCCTGGTACCCAGTTTGGTGCGCCAGCTTGGGATGGGGAAAGAGCCATAATTATCCATAATCAAAACTCTGGTGAATATGGAATCACCATTTATGCTAACGACCCACCTTACGATAATCTTTACGATACCATGACTTTCACAGAATCGAACTGGGATGAATTTTACAAGGTTCTGTGGGGAAGCGATGCAAGCAATCCGAACACTGAGCCAGGCGTCGTAATAACAAGCCCCTCGGATGGCGGCACTGTGACCATTGATTCAATCGTCACAATCACAGGAACAGCAAGCGACACCGATGGCAGTGTCCAGGGTGTCGAAGTCGCTATAGACACAGAACACTGGGAACCTGCCGCCGGAACAACGGCATGGTCCTTCGGATGGGATACCACTGGCAGGGCACTTGGTTTCCACTGGATTCAGGCACGTTCATATGACGGCCAGGATTACAGCGATCCTTACTTGATACAGGTAAATATGGTCGATGTGACATCGGAGGGTACGGTGGACATCCAACTACCTAAGTACCCAATGGAGGCTTCCGTGAAGGTTACAGTGAAGGACACTGACCTGAACACCGGTCCGGGCGTTCAGACCACAACCATCAACGTTGACAGTGGGGCAGAACCCGCTGGCGAGAATCTGCTTCTTACGGAAACAGGGGGCGATACCGGTGTCTTTGAAGGTTTCTTGACAATCTCAGGTACCAATGGCGCTGGAATACTGTGGGTCAATGCGGCAGACACCATTACTGCAACTTACAACGATGCCGATTACGGCGGGGCCGGACCCTTAACGCTCCAGGACACTGCCATTATTGACGGCACACCGCCCGGACCTCCTGCCGGACTTACAGTGGAATGGTATGGTCTTGTTCAGGCATCCATTTTCACCGAAAACTTCGAAGGAGATGGCACTCCGACCCTTGGAGAGCTTGGCTGGACAACAGGTGGTGCAAGTACTGATTGGCAGGTAGCCGACCCAGCAGGCCTGGGAACGCCCCCCGACCCCTCCAGTGCCTATGCCGGGGCCTATTGCATAGGCAATGACCTCACCGGCCTAGGAACATACCCAGGCGAATATGAGGACAGCATTGCGGTCGATAGCAATTATATCTATTCCCCGGCAATCAATTGCGTTGGATTCAGCAGTGTCCAGCTTCAATTCATGAGATACCTTGGCGTGGAGTCGCCCAGTTATGACCATTCAAACATTGAGGCCTCCAGGAACCCCGCCGGACCCTGGACCCAGATATGGACAAACGGGGCGACAATCTCTGATACCTCTTGGAGTTCAGTTTCTTACGATATTTCTGCTGTGGCCGACAATCAACCTGCAGTCTATGTCCGTTTCGAACTGGGTCAGACCGACGGCAGTGTCACCTATTGCGGATGGAACATTGATAACCTGGAACTTGTAGGCATGACTTCCGGGACGATGCACAACACTGTGAACTGGACACTCTCTCCGGATGATGGTGCGGGTGCAAACGATGTGGTCGCATACAATATCTATCGTGCAAACAACGAATTCGGACCCTGGAGCATTGCTGCACAAATTGATACCCTTGGCAGCGGTGCAGTGACTTACACTGACCCGGACCGGGGCGAGTACGATGGGACCAACTGGTGGTATGTCGTGAGGGCGGAAGATGACCTTGGGAACGAGGATTCCAACACCAATGCTATACCCGAAATCCCGACTTCGAACATTGCACCCAGCATTCCCAACAACCCGACGCCGGCAAACGGCGCAATCGGCGTGTCGGTTGACCCGACACTCAGCGTGCGAGTGGCTGACCCGAACGGTGATTTGCTTACCGTGAGATTCTACGATGCTGCTGGACCGACCTTAATTGGTACGAACCCAAATGTCCCGAGCGGGACATTCACCAACACGCCCTGGAGCGGGCTCTCCCCGACGACTACGTACACCTGGTACGTTACAGCTGATGATGGCGAGTTCGTTACCCAGTCTCCAACCTGGTCATTTACAACTGTGGATATGACGCCACCCGGACCCCCGGCAGACCTCACGGTTGATTGGTGGGGCGGAGGGTTCCAGGTACTTTACAATGAGGGTTTCGAGGGTGACGGTACCCCGACACTCGGCGAACTGGGCTGGATAACGGGCGGCGCCAGTACGGATTGGCAGGTCGCCACGCCCACGGGATTGGGCGGCGAGCACGGGAATCCCGACCC
>VMTD01000034.1 GCA_013791785.1 Methanobacteriota archaeon | reverse complement strand
TCCACTACACCGTACATCCAGGATTATACGAATCTGGTCAGCGTGACCATGTCGGATGGAAACGCCTACTGGGTGTTCGTGCCGTCTGCAACCACTTGGAATGTACCATATCCGTAAGCAGTAAACATGGAACAGAATGGGAGGCCTATTGGCCTCCCCCTTTCTAATTTTTCTATTATCCTCTTTTAACTAACTTCTCCTCTGCAAGTTGAATGCAATTTCCATATTTCCTTAGATTTTGGATGTTGGGGAACCGCATTCGACGATGGCATGGTACCATTCTATACCTAAATCGAATGCCATATGGCTCGAACAAACAGATAGCAATCGGTGAATGCGGTTCCACATTTTCCAAATGTCCTCAGACTTTGGATACCGATAAAAGTGCTCCCCATCTATTCTGAAATTTCAGCAATTTGGAATAAATCTGAATGAGTTCTTTTCTCTATATAATTACGAAATTCAGGGTGAAAACTGAAAGGATACCCGCGCTTTAGCGTTGGGGAGCACTCATTCACAGCGTAACCGGTAATCAGTAATCTAGAATCGATACGATTACCGGCGGACTTTGTGTGTTGACTGTTAATCCGTAAAGCAAAGACTAAACTGGGGGCTTACCCCCTTTTTTCTATTTTAATTAGTTGTATCTCAATAAATCATTTTATATTAAAATTTTCGACAGGTATTTATATAAATAATATTCAACATAAGTAAATATTTATACCATGTGCGCATATACTTTTTTTGAGTAAAGCAACCTGCCTTTTATGCATTCATAAAATTGTCCAAAGGATCTATTAACCACCTGGTTGCACATTGTTCAGAACGGAGTGAGGTCCGTTTTGGACACCTAATTTCGTTAATAAGAGGAGATATTTGCATGAGTGAAAAAATGAAAGGAATGGAAAGTGTGAACAGAATTATTGTGATTTTGATAGCAACATCATTTGTTTATATTGGATTTTCTGGTTTTAGCCAGACTGATGCTGTTCAAATCAATGAGATATCCGGTAACTTAAATATAAAATTGGATAAGGACCTTCAAGGTGTCAGTGGAACCATTGATGTTAGAATAAATCTACAAAGGAATATTGATATTAGAGCCATCACCGAACAAATCGAAAACCTCGGCGTAAAAATTAACAGAATCAACACAGTTTCTGTTAATTACCTTGAAACCACAATGGACACTGGCATATTTAACTCAATTTTAAATATGGAAGAAGTAACCAGAATTCAACAAATTTATGAACCACAAACTCTTATGAACAATATCCAGTCAAATACTTTCATGGGTTCAGACACCCCCCAATCATTTGGATTCACAGGTAGTGGAATTCTTGCTGAAGTAATTGATGATGGAATCGATTTAACCCACACCGATCTGGGTCAAGTCCTATTTACTGATTTTGCCCCTGTAGCAAATAGCCACGGAACCTGCACATCAGGAATTATGTTCGGTGATGGAACAGGAGACATTAATGCTCTAGGCGTTCTGTATGAGGCTATTGGTGTATTTGGAGATTGGGGGAATGGCAACGCACTAGGCATCTCAAACCTCTGGGCCGGAACATTCGCTTCTGGTAATGCCGGACAGAA
Source organism: Methanobacteriota archaeon (assembly GCA_013791785.1). GTDB lineage: Archaea > Thermoplasmatota > Thermoplasmata > SG8-5 > SG8-5 > UBA147. The sequence goes on along the minus strand of VMTD01000034.1, from coordinate 2,772 downwards.
TGGTGTTGTTCAGACAAATTCATGGTGGAATGGTGCAGCAATGGATGGAGAGTATGATGCAATGTCCAATGAAATAGACCAGGCCATAGTTGACAATCCAAAAATCCTCACTCACTGGGCCATTGGTAACAGCAACAATGGTGAAGCTGAGGGACTCATGAGCGCAGAATCAATTTCCAAAAATAATATGGCCGTCGGTGCGATTTTCCATGAGGACACAGCAAGTACTGCGGATGACAACTGGCATTCTGCTGGAGCAGGTATGACCCCCTCTAGAGGCCCAGCCGCTGATGGAAGGGCAAAACCAGATATGTTGGCTTGCTTCGACTGGATATACACCGTCGACCAAATGGGCGGTGCAGGATATACCGGTACCAATTATTATGACGACTTTGGAGGAACTAGCGGCGCAACACCCACAGTCGCAGGAATGTCTGGCCTGGCCTATGAAATGTACCAGGAAAATTACTTTGACAACAATCCAACTGGGGAGTGGCCATATTCATCTACCATCAAGGCTTTGATGATTGCTGACGCATACCAATACCCAATGACTGGTGGAAATTTGATCACAAGAAATGTTCAAGGTTGGGGGAGCCCAGATATGCAAAATATGTACAATCTTGGAGCAGATTACCATGTGATTGAAGAATATCCCCAGGCACTGTCCGGCGGAGATTCCTGGAGCCGGGGTGTTTTCTCCGATGGTATTAACCCTTTAAAAATTACACTAGCATGGGTTGACCCGGCAGCACCAGACACAACAATAGCCGGTCGTGCTTTGATCAACAATCTTGATTTGCACGTAATCAGTCCAAGCGGAACCCAATATTGGGGCAACAATGGTCTTGGCATAGCATTGTACAACAGTCCTGGAACTGGAGCCCAGCGCTGGTCAACCACATCCAGCTACCGTGATGACCTGAACAATGTAGAGAATGTGTTCATCCTGGCACCGGAAGTAGGTGTGTGGACAGTTGAAGTTCAAGGAAGGTCTGGGGATGTGGCTCAGGGACCACAGGATTTCTCGGTTGTGGCTTCCGGTGCAGCCGGCATAAGTTCGATGGGCACCATCGACCTTGACCTGGCTGTATATATGCTGGAGGACACTGCTACCATTACCGTTACAGATTTGGACCTTGATACAGACTCTGGCACAATTCAAACTGTTAATGTGAATGTGGACAGTACCACCGAGCCAGCTGGCGAAACAGTGCTCCTAACTGAGACCGCAGTCGATTCTGCAACTTTTGAAGGCTCACTCACTCTTTCTGCAACCAATGGTGCTGGAATCCTCCAGGTATCTCATGGCGATTTGGTTACTGCGACCTACAATGATGCTGATGACGGCACTGGCTCATCTGCCGTTGTCACTGATACTGCAACAATTGATGGTATGCCTCCGGGTCCACCGACTGGACTCACAGTAGAATGGTATGGCCTTGTCCAAGCGCCCATTTACACCGAAACATTCGAAGGAGATGGAACACCGACATTTGCAGAACTTGGTTGGACGACCGGCGGCGCAAGCAATGACTGGCAGATCGGCACACCCGCTGGACTCGGCACGCCGCCTGACCCCTCAGGTGCATACGCTGGAAGTTTCTCTATCGGCAACGATCTCACAGGCCTTGGCACATATCCGGGGGAGTACGAGAATAGCCTTGCAGTGAACAGCAACTTCATCTATTCCCCGGCAATCAATTGCGTTGGATTCAGCAGTGTCCAGCTTCAATTCATGAAGTTTCTCGGCGTGGAAACCTCCACCTATGACCATGTTTACATTGAAGTGGCCACAAGCACATCAGGGCCATGGACCCAGATATGGACAAACGGAGGTACAATTTCCGATGCCTCCTGGAGCTCAGTTTCTTATGATATATCGGCGGTTGCGGACAACCAACTCGTCGTGTATGTAAGGTTCGAATTGGGTGCTACCGACGGTAGCGACACCTATTGCGGATGGAACATTGATAACCTGGAACTTGTGGGCCTAACATCCGGTACACAGCACAACACGCTGAACTGGACCCTTTCCTCTGACGATGGCGCGGGTTCTAACGATGTGAACCATTACAACATCTACCGTTCAACTCTCCAGACTGGTCCATGGGATGGCGGGACACTTATTGATACTGTTTCTAAAGGTGTTGCAACCTATGTCGACCCGGACCGGGGCGAATTCGATGGAACCAACTGGTGGTATGTTGTCAGAGCTGTTGATAATATTGGTTATATTGACTCCAATACCAATGCGGTTCCAGAGATACCGCTTATCAATGTTGCCCCGAGCGTTCCAAACTCCCCTACTCCAGCGAACGGCGCAATCGGCGTGTCGGTTGACCCGACACTCAGCGTGCGAGTGGCTGACCCGAACGGCGATCAGATGACTGTGAGATTCTACGATGCTTCTGGACCAACGCTCATCGGCACAAATTTCAATGTACCGAGCGGGACCTTCACCAACATGCCCTGGAACGGACTTTTCCCCACAACAGCTTACAGCTGGTACGTGACCGTAGATGACGGCGAGTTCGTTACCCAGTCTCCAACATGGTCATTTACAACTGTGGATATGACGCCACCCGGACCCCCGGCAGACCTCACGGTTGATTGGTGGGGCGGAGGAACCCAGGTACTTTACAATGAGGGTTTCGAGGGTGACGGTACCCCGACACTCGGCGAACTGGGCTGGATAACGGGCGGCGCCAGTACGGATTGGCAGGTCGCCACGCCCACGGGATTGGGCGGCGAGCACGGGAATCCCGACCC
>VMTD01000137.1 GCA_013791785.1 Methanobacteriota archaeon | reverse complement strand
GACCTTGGGGAACACCTTCGCAAACTTCTCAGCACCTTCCTGGGTCACCGAGAAGGAGATGCGGATGAAACCCTTTCCGAATGCCGTTGAAACATAATTTCCCGAGCGAATGAATACCTTGTGGTCGTATAGAAGTTTGTTCTGCAGCTCGTCCGGATTCACGCCGGTGGCGCTGATGTCCGCGATGAACATGTTTGTTCTCGAGGGATACACAGGCAGGAAACAGCCGTCAACTGAATCAATGGCTTCCTTGATTATGCGCTGATTTTCCAGAAGCTGGGCCCGCATCCCGGGCAGCCATTCCTTTATATGGGTCATGGCAGCGAGCGCCGCTCTCTGTGCCAGTATGTTGACGCTCAGGACATTGGTGTTGTAGGGCAACATCTTTTCCATGAGTGGCTTGGAGGCGGCAAGGACGCCAATCCTCATCCCTGCAAGGCCACATTGCTTGGAGAAAGTGTAGGTCACCAGGCTTCTCTCGGGAATGAACTTGTAAGTGGGTACCGGATCGCTGAAATCGCGGTATGTGATATCGTCAACGATGAGCAGGTCATGCTCCCCGGCAATCTCACATATCTCCTTCACTTCCTGGTGGTTGTAAGCAGTACCCATTGGGTTCAGCGGGTCGATGAGAAGTATCATCTTTGAATTGGGTGTGATGGCTTTCCTTATCTGCTCGGGAGTAAGCTTCCATGGATCCTGGAGGATGGGTATTTCCACAGGCACTCCGCCCGATATCCGTATCTGGTGGTGAAGCGGCAGAAAGCTCGGGTCCGAGCAGATAATCTCGTCGCCCTTTTCGATGAGGGCCCGGGTCAGGATGTACATGGCCTCGATGCCGCCGTTGGTGATGAGAACCTCATAATCTTCGGGAAGACAGAGATGTTCCTTCACAGTCTCGCAGAGCCCGAAGATGCCAGTTGACCTGGGATACAGGTTGTACTCCTTCTTCTTCACGGCCTCGAGAATGGCCTGGTCTATCACGTCCGAAACCGGTATGTGATTGGTGTTCTGGCTCATCCACACGATTTCCTGGGCGTGCGTGTGGGCGAAATCGAAGGGGGACAATTTTTCAGGCTCTTTGGGGGTCATGGGGTCTGAATATCTGAAGGTGGAGATATAGCTTACGTCCCGTAAGTAAGAGTTCAGTCTTCTGAAATTTTAGATTTTAGATTTTAGATTTTAGATCTTAGATTTGTGTTGATAATATGCAACGCCGTCAATCCGTCGTAAATCTACAATCTACAATCGTCAATCCCACAAGTTCAGGACGGCCTATCCAAGAAAAATCCGAACTGACCGAGGCTGTCCAGCAGGTCATGCACGTCAGAGATTTCTGTCAAGACCAGTATGTCAATTTCCATGACCGGCCCCGGCTCGGAATTGTAGATGTCCTCGTAACCCGGACCTCGCACTCGGATAGACGCTTCCCTGTCGATGAGCTCGGCATTCTGCAGTATCTTGATTTTGCCCTTTCCGGCTTTCTGGAATGCCAGCTTGCAGTACGGTTCCAGGAGAAGGCCCTTCTCCACAGCCTCCAGTCTCTTGAAGTTGAGCTTGCCGCTTTCGATCTTCTTCATCAGCGGCGGGATAAAATTCTCTATCATGGGGTTGGTGCGGTTTATTTGGGCTTTCCCTGACCTGAGAGCGGCCATGGTTTCTTTGAAAAGGGATTTGTCAAGCTCGAAACCGAATATCCAGTCAATGCCTATGGGCCTGGCACCGCCCTTGAAGAGGAACGGGTCAACAAACTTGCCCATATGCATGTACACCTCGATGACCGGGCAGCGGATGGTCTCGTTCACCACCTGGCCCAGTGTTTTGAGGTATCGGAGTTTTGATAGCAGCACGCCCTGCTTGGTCACCTCCACAACCAGACAAACCGGGTACTCGAAGTCCTTGAGAAGGGTTTCGTCCAGGCTCATGTATCTGGTCATGTGGCACCTCAGGGGTTCTTTCTGAAAAACATCCTGCACTGGCCGTCGCCCTTTCCCACGCACTCGGATTCCTCGCCGAAATAAGATTCATTGTCCAGCTTGCTGAGGAAACCCTCAAAGTACCCCAGGAAGTAGGAGTCCATGGAATGTGCCCGACCGCCCTTTGGCAAAGCGGTCCTTCCGCTGGCCAGCCCGTCCTTGCTGGAGATGACTACCTGTTTGCCGTCGTCCTCTATCGTTATGCACCCCCAGCCTATCGCCTGAGTTTCGGCGCAAACGAACTGGTAAAGCAACTCTCTGTCGTCCAGCAGCCCTTCCTGTTCCTCGGTTATGAGGTCCAGGAATTTCTCGCCGTAGGACTTGCCCAGGCGCTTCATGACGCCGGATGCGGATTCGCCCACCAGCTTCTCCAGTTCCTGGTAGATATTGGACATTATTTCCGCCCTGGCTAGGATTATGGGCAATTCACCGAACAGTAATTCGCCCGTCTTCGGGTCTATTTCGGTGTTCGACTTGTAGTCGTTCAGTATGCTGGCCACCTGTTCCTTTGTTGCGTTGACTTTCAATGTTCATCGCCTCTTGAACTCTGCCCGGCGCTTCTCGATGAAGGCTTTCATACCTTCCTTCTGGTCCTCGGTGGAGAAACAGAGACCGAATATCTCCGCCTCCAGGGCGCAGCCGCTCCCGAGGTCCACTTCAATGCCTTGGTTGATTGCCCTCTTGCACAGGGAAACCGCTATCTCGCCGTTGGCCGCTATCTGGGTTGCCAGCTTCCTGGCAGCGCCCATCAGTTCCTCCGGCGGGAATACCGAATTGACCAGGCCGATGCGGTGCGCTTCCGCCGCACCAATCATGTCGCCGGTGAATATTAACTCTTTGGCCTTGGCTCGACCGACGAGTCTTGGCAATCGCTGGGTTCCGCCGAAACCGGGTGTTACGCCAAGCTTGACTTCAGGCTGGCCGAATTTCGCCTTCTCGGATGCGACCCGAATGTCGCAGGCCATTGCCAGCTCGCAGCCGCCTCCGAGGGCGAACCCGTTAACCGCTGCAATCACAGGCTTGCCCAGGTTCTCGATTGTGGAGAAAACGTCCTGGCCCATGCGTCCGTGCTCGGCACCCTGGATGGCGGTCATGGGCATCATCTCGGATATGTCGGCGCCGGCTGCAAAAGCCCGTTCCGCGCCCGTGAGGATTATCACTTTCACGCTGTCGTCGGCCTGCATCTCCAGTGCGGCGCATTTCAGCTCCTGCAGAGTGGCGGTGTTCAGGGCGTTCAGCACACTGGGACGGTTGATGGTTATGGTACCGATGCTTTCTTCTACTGCCAGTATCAGATTCTCGTAAGCCATGTATCACACCTTCCTGTAATCATAGAATCCCATGCCGGACTTCTTGCCCAGCAAACCCGCATCCACCATTTTAACCAGTAAGGGACAGGGCCGATACTTGGAGTCGCCCAGACCGGAATGCAGGACTTCCATTATGTGAAGGCAGGTATCAAGCCCGATAAGGTCGGCCAGAGCCAGCGGTCCCATTGGGTGGTTCATTCCCAGCTTCATTATCTGGTCGATGTTCTCCGGTGTTCCGACGCCCTCCATGACGCAGTATATCGCCTCGTTCAGCATGGGCATCAGAAGCCTGTTGGAGATGAAACCCGGGAAGTCATTGCATTCCACCGGGGTCTTGTCCATCTTCTGCGAAACTTCGATTATGGCCTGGGTGGTGGCGTCGTCGGTCAGCTGGCCGCGAATTACTTCCACCAGTTTCATCATGGGAACAGGGTTCATGAAATGCATCCCGATGAACTTCTGCGGCCTCTTTGTGACGGCTGCCAGCTTGGTTATGGAGATGGAGGAAGTATTGCTGGAGAGTATCGTATGCTCCGGGCAAACGTCATCAAGCTGCCTGAATATCTTCCGCTTCAGCTCCAGGTCCTCTATGACTGCCTCGACAAACAGGTCGGCGGCCTTCATGTCCGCGAGGTCCAGGGTGGTTCTGATGCGGCCCAGTGCAGCGTCTTTAACATCGGCGGCCAGCTTGCCCTTTTCCACGAACTTTCCCAGGCTCTTCTGTATGCCGCCCATTCCGCGATCGATGAATTCCTGCTTGATGTCGCTCAGAATCACATCATAACCGGCGACCGAGGCGACCTGTGCGATTCCCGCGCCCATCTGTCCGGCTCCGATAATTCCTATGGTTTTGATTGTCAAAATATCACTGCTCCAGTACTATCGTAACTGCATTTCCGCCGCCGAGGCAGACGGTTGCCAGGCCCCTGTGGGCGCCCTTGTCTTTCATGCCATAGAGCAGCGTCGTGACTATCCTGGCGCCGGAGCATCCGATGGGGTGGCCCAGTGCCACAGCGCCGCCGCGGACATTGAATTTTTCCTCCGGTATCTCCAGGGCCTTCTTCACAGCCACCGATGCGGAGGCGAATGCTTCATTGTGCTCCACCAGATCAATATCGTTAATGGTGAGCCCGGTCCTGGCGAACATCTTGCGTGTGGTGACCACAGGCGCGTCCATGACCATTTCCGGCTCGCAGCCGCCGCTCTCGTATTCCGCTATCCTGGCCAGGGCGGTAATTCCATTTTCCTTTGCATAATCCTCTGACATGACAACCAGAGCAGAAGCACCGTCACTTATCTGGGACGCGTTTCCCGCCGTAACCTGGCCATCTTTCTTGAATACCGGTTTAAGGCTGGCCAGCTTCTCGATGCTGGTGTCTTCCCTCGGACTCTCATCAGTATCGAAGATTAGCGGTTCACCTTTCCTCTGCTTGATGTGGTACGGAGCAATTTCCGGTTTGAATTTGCCTGACTTGATGGTCTCTATCGCCAGGCGGTGGCTCCGAGCGGCGAATTCGTCCGATTCCTCACGGGTTATTCCATACTTCTCTGCTATGAGTTCTCCGGTATTGCCCATGTGGAAATCGTTGTAGTAATCCCATAGACCGTCGTTAACCATGGCATCAACCAATTTGCCCTCGCCCAGGCGGTATCCGTAACGGGCCTTGGGAAGTAGGAATGGCGCGAGATTCATGTTCTCCATTCCGCCGGCCACTATGACATTTGCATCCCCGGCCTTTATCGCCTGGGCCGCCAGAATTATGGCCTTCATGCCCGAGCCGCAAACCTTGTTGACTGTGAAAGCCGGTATGGAATAAGGCAATCCGGCGGCGATCATGGCCTGCCTGGCAGGGTTCTGGCCGATGCCGGCGCTGATCACATTGCCCATGATGACCTCATTAACTTCCTCGTTGGAGATCCCGGCCCTTGAAATGGACTCGGAAATCACCATCCCGCCGAGGTCCGGCGCCCTCACGTTCTGAAGTGTTCCGCCGAATTTTCCAATCGCGGTTCTAACTGCACTCGCTATTACAACATTCACCATGCAAATCCTCCGATATATGGGGTAGAATGCTAACAGCATATATACTTTTATCATGCGCGTAAGAGTTCAGTTTTCTGAAGTTTGCCCGTTAAATTGTAGTTTTTAGTGAACAGTGAATAGTGATAAGTGAAAAATGAAAAACGTAGTATTTTTGTCCTTGAGAGCCGATTCTTTCACCATTTACCTCCCAACGTCACTTTTCACTAATCACTTCGGCCAGTCAATAAGTCCGTAAATCTACAATCGTTATTGCTTCATTTCACTGAATGCTTACTCATGCGCACAGGCATGCTCAGGTCATGGGCATATCCACAGGCACCCAGTTCTCCGCATAGACCTTCCCCTGGGCGAACCATTGCACCACCATGGGAAGCAGCAAATGCTCCGCGGCCAGTACCCTTTCCCGGAGCGTTTCAACAGTATCTTCGGGTTTCACTGGCACCTTCATCCTGGCTATTACCGGACCTTCGTCCACACCCTCGGTGACGAAATGAACGCTGCAGCCCGATACCTGCTCGTTTGAATCCAGTACCGCCCTGTGCACCTTCAGGCCATGCATGCCCTTGCCGCCGTATTTCGGCAGGAGCGCCGGATGAATATTAATAATTTGATTTTTATATTTATCTACGAAATATTTTGTGAACATTCTCAGATAGCCAGCGAGGATTGTCAGATCAATCTTCATTGCCTCCAGTTCCCTAACAATCTCGGTTTCATGGGCATCGCGTGTCTTTCCCCGGTGGTCTATGAATATTGCCTTTGCCTCATATTCTCTGGCCCTGTTAAGCGCATAGGCATCCTTGTTGTTGGAAATCACCAGCACAACTTTTCCGTCAATCTGGCCGGACTCGCATGCGTCCAGTATGGATTGGAGGCCGGTGCCGCCGCCGGATGCCAAGACCGCGATTCTGAGCATAAGGAGGTATAGGCCGCCGTGGTATATATATTTTTGAAAATGCCGGCACAACGTATTTCAACGGCCCCGGAGATTGGGGTACGTGAAAAAAATCGGATTCCTGGTGAACCCCATAGCCGGCATGGGCGGCCGCGTGGGACTGAAGGGCACGGACGGCGTGGCTGAGGAAGCCAGGGAACTGGGCGCAGAACCAGTTTCAGGGGAACACGCGCTGCTGATGTTGCGTCGCCTTCTGGATTTGCCCCATGAAGCGGAATGGCTCACCTGTTCAGGGAAGATGGGCGCCGATTATCTGACGGAAAGCGGTTTTACTCACCGGGTCGTGTATGAAGCGCCTCAAAATACCGGCCGGGAGGATACTCTGGCTGCGGCGAAAATATTCTCCGAGGAAGGCGCGGACATCATTCTTTTTTCCGGCGGCGACGGCACCGCCAGGGATATCTGCTCAGTCGTGAAACGAACGATACCCATTCTGGGCATCCCTTCGGGGGTAAAGATGTATTCCGGGGTATTCGGAATAAGCCCTGCCAGGACTGCGGAGGTTCTTGCCGGATTCATTGCAGGAGAACTGAAGCCCGCCGATGTGGAAATAATGGACCTGGACGAAGAGAAGTACCGTAACGGCGAATGGGCTGTCCGGCTGTATGATTCCGCGCTGACGCCGTTCGAATCCACACTTGTCCAGATGTCCAAGATGATGGTGACAGAGGCCAGCGACGCGGATATTGTCGAGGAGATAGGCGAGTACATCGAGGAGATGACGAAAGACGAAACGGAAACGCTGTTCCTGCTGGGCCCAGGCGGCACCCTGGAGGCAATCGGTAAGTTGCTGGGCATGGAGATGGCGTTACTGGGCATCGACGCCTTTGCAGGGGGAAACCAGGTGGGGAAGGACCTCAACGAGAACGGAATATTAAAATTGATGGATAAATATAATAGAACGAGATTAATTATAAGCCCCACAGGCGCCCAGGGATTCGTTCTGGGCAGGGGGAATCTGCAGCTTAGCCCGGCTGTGCTGAGGAATATTCAGAGGAATGATATCACAATCATCTCGACGCCGGCAAAGCTGGAACGGACGCCGGTGCTGAGGTTCGACACGGGGGATGCGGAACTGGACAAGGAACTGGCCGGAAGGGGATGGTTCTCGGTGGTAATCGGCTATCGACTGAGCAGACTGGCCAAGGTCGAGATTTAACAATAAGCCAGGATACCTTGCTTCTGAAGGTATTTAATTAACATGGTTTCGGAAATTCTCATATCGAAATAATATTCCATCATGGTCATTAATCCGGAAATGGACGGAAGGAGTGCGAGCAAAAACATATAGAACCACAGCGTATCGTGAATCTCGGTGTAACTGGCTGCTCTGGATTCGATGAATCTGAATATTGTCAGTAGTGTTAGGAAAAGCAGGCTAAGCATCAATCCGAATTTTACAGGCACCCATTTCAGATATTTAGTGGATTCTCTCGCTTTCATAGGTAACCCGGTCGAGGGTTTCTGGATTATTAAGTTCTCCAAATCGTTCGATTTCAGGTTATCAATCATGGTAATGGCATCTGGGCGTTTATCCTTATAAACAACTCTAACAGATGGCATTTTTATCCCGCGTAAGCGTGCAAGAAGCATTGTTCGCACATTGTTCAAATCTTTAATCCGAAGCTCGATACGGTCTTGGCTCTCCAAATCACTCAGTCTCTTCATTATCTGCTCTTCACCTGGCGAGTATGTTTCCTCTGTGGATGACACCCATTTAAGGTTCAGGGTGGAACAATGGTCAAATATCCTCTTTCGCATGGACATGATTCTCCTGGGGTTTGTATACAGAATTACTTTCGCTGGCATTATTGAAAAATCGTTTCCCGAAGGCATTCGGTGGAATCGCATCCCCCTGTAGAAGAACACAGGAGTGTTCACGACGCCCCTGAGCATCGCTTTTCTCTTTTCCCTCTTGTCTGCCAGGTCATGCACGATGAAGTCCAGGCCGTTCTTTTTTGCAAAAGCCGTGAGCGTCTCTCTCAGGGACTCATCTTCTTCTTCGGGCTGGATGTCGGTCGTGGCGGTGATGCCAAGGCCGTCATTCGTCGCCATGTTGAAATTGTAGCACTTCAGGTTCTCTCGCGCTATATATGTATGGCTCACTTTTGACCTGATATACAGGTCTATGACGTTTTCTCTCATGTCTTCCTCGCAATATAGAATAGCATTTTATGATACTTAAATATTCTGCTCGTTTAGGCGTTGCACCTAATGTCACTTGAATAGGCGACTTCTGGGTCAAAACTCAGACTTTAAGGTCAAACCCGACTTTAGGTGCAACGCTGCTTTTCAGTAAGAGTTCAGTTTTCTGAAATTTTAGATTGTATATCTTAGATTTTAGATTTGTGCTGGCAGAATGCCCAACCGTATTTTAGATTTTAGATTTTAGAT
>VMTD01000022.1 GCA_013791785.1 Methanobacteriota archaeon | reverse complement strand
GAGCCTGTCCCCGAATCTCATTCCATACTCTAAAACAAAGCAATTTCCATCGGCATGACCTCTTTTCATCCTGATTTCGCTTCCGACTTTCGCGATTTTTCCTATGATGCTGCTTTTTTCCAGCGCTTACGCTGGTGCTTCCATAATTTCAGGATGTTGTGCGTGGTGCACATGAGCGACCATTCCATGGAAACCTTAGCTTTCCCACGCATTAGAAATCTATCAAGGCGTCTCGCATCCTTGACCTGTCCGAAGACTGGCTCTACCGTCTTGCCCCGCATTTTATAGATTTTACGGCCGCGCTTTGTAAGCAGTTTTCGTTCCATCCTGTCACGCAATGTCGCCGAAGAAGGGATACGCCCTCTGGGAGGTGGAAGCGCTTGCAGGGCCTTTCTCTGTTTCCAGTCCTTCTTCGTAGCGATAAACAGTTCGATGCCTGGTGGCGCTTCTTGAACGCCCTTTTCGCTCCAGTATCCGGCGTCCATCGTACCCATTCCCGGCAATGTCCCAGTCGTTAGCAGGACCTCATTCAACATCGGCGCAAGCTGCTGCACATCGTTCTCATCGGTTGTGATGGCCTGCCCAACGATCACCTGGCTCTCGCAGTCAACGACGGCCTGACCGTTGTAACCCTGGACGAAGCCCGAGTGCGTTTTCATGATGCGGCTGTCTGGGTCGGTCATATTCGCCTTCTTTTCGTCGTCAATCATCGAGTCTGGCGAACTCGGCTTTCGTCCGCGGAGCTTCATTCCGGTTTCCTTCTCTTTCTGTTGACGCTCCTCGATTTTCTTCTCTTGCGCCTCTACCTTATCCTTCTCTTCACGAGCGAGCCTCGCGATGCCATCCCGGATGAACCGGCGGCGCTTCTGGGCGTTCCGGATGAACTCTGGCGGCTCGTCGCCACGTTTGTCATGGCCATATATCCGGTCCTCTTCTTCATCGGCCTTTATACCGGCGATGAGCGCATCGTTGATTTCCTTCTCAAGGCGCGCGTCTTCCTCGGTCAACGCATCCTTGGTTCTGTTCTTCGATAGGCTGGCATTCGCCTTCATCTTGGTCCCGTCCAACGCCACTACATCCAGTTTCACCAAACCGGCGTTCTGGCACAATCGGACTACCTGTTTAAAAAGACCTTTGAGCGGTTCTATGTGCAACCTTCGGAACTGGCAGATGGTCCGGAAGTCAGGCGTGTTGCCAGCGGCGAGAACGCGGAAAGCCACATCCTCTTCGACGGCTGTTGCCATCCTGCGGGAAGCCGGAATCCCTTTGCAATATGCGTAGAGGAGAATCTTGGCCATCATCGCGGGATGGAACGGGGGGGCGCCCGCCTCAGCCTTGTTGTAGTACGCATGGATTGCCGAAAGGTCAAGGCCATCGACAGTATCCGAGAGGAACAGTGCGAGATGTCCCTCGGGAAGCCAATCTCTCGGGTTGGGCGGAAGCAGGTAATTCTGGTTCGGATTATAACGGATATATTTTCGTGTCATGGTTATCACCATACAGTATGGAAGTACTACTAGATATATTTATCGGAATATTTTTATAAAAATGGTGTGAAACCCGAAATATTGCCGTCACGAACTTTGAGTTAATTCATGGACAGGCTCTT
>VMTD01000100.1 GCA_013791785.1 Methanobacteriota archaeon | reverse complement strand
GTATATGAATAATTAATGATTGATGAAATATTATTTTGAATATTGACCCCGATTTGAGTTGTACAGGGGTGATTGATTGATGATACTGTATGACTATTTTTTGATGCATTATATGTGTAATTAAAAAAAACGCGCATCGTCCAATTACCATTTAGTATAGGTTTGATGGTCCAATTTTGAATGTATGGTTCTTCGCCAATCGTCAAATCTAGGGGTGTTTCTGTATTGTTCGTACTGACTATTCCTTCTGGTAAAATTAAAACAACAGTTCCATTTCCATAAAATGACCCATACCAGTTATAAAAACTTGGGTCTAATGTTAACTTGTAGGTTAGTATCGATGTTGAATTGAGATGAGGTAATGAATCAAAAGATAATATAGGATTAAAGGGCAAGATTCCTGCTGGCGAATTATCAGCTGATTTTAAAATTATAGCCATTGAAGAGAAGATAAGTATAATCACAACCCCGACCACTACAAATATCTTTGATTTTCCTGACATTTTAACCCTCCAACATATTGTATGATTTTAATGTCGTAATCGATTTTATTGCCATGTATGGTGGTGAAGTCTCGGTAATTGGATATTCTCCACCCCCTTGTTTGTATTCCGGAAATGGGTCATTGCTGATGTAAGATGTGTTTTCAGAAACAGAAATGTACATTACTTTATATCGGGCATTGTTTATATTAATGCTTTCGTTTAATAATGGGTGAACGTCTCCATCGTAAGTTGTACCCCATTTGATAGAATAATTATCATTACTCGCCCAGAACACAATAGCGGCAATAGTCCAATTTCCAATTTTTTTAGATTTAAATGTTCCATTAATTTCTATTTCGTCTCCTTTCATGAGACTTCCCCTCCATTTAGGTTGGCTGTCTATCCATTCAAAGCCATCACCATAGATAGGCGGGAAGACTATTTCTGCACGAAGATTTGAGTCATTACTTAAATTGTATTCAGCTGAGAAAGTGAAAGTTACATTTGTGGTTTTATTTAATGGGGGAGGTTCGGATATAGATAATGATGTATTAATGCCGCTTTTTGGTGAATTATTTCCAAAATTACCTGAAAAAAAAGCTACAGTCACGCTGGAAACTATCAACACAATCACAACCACAATCACTGCAAGCGTTCTTGATTTTCCCGACATTTAAACCCTCTAGTATACTATATAATTTTTGTATTATATATTATGTTGTAATTTAGGAGTATATAATTGTTAAAGTGGGACTCATTTTATCGACTTTGTATTATTTCGTCAAACACTCCCACGGGTAACGCGCATTCGAATCGGACATACAATCTTAGCATCCGGATGGGCGTTGCCTGAACGAATGCACGAAAGACGACAAATACCCTCATGTACGTGCTCCCCTTTCCTTCGTTGGCCTCGTTATTACTCGTTTGCTGGCGGGTGAAACCATCAACATGAGCGAGGTCAATCCCTTCTCGCTGTTCATGGTAATCGCCTGCATCATCGCCGGAATCATTTTGGAAATTTACTGTACAAATGCCGAGAACGCTCAGTCCTTTAGAACTGAGATGAATCGGCATGAGCAGTCAATGACTAACAGAATAGAGAAAATTATAAAATTGGCATTGACTGGGGTGCAGCATTCTGCCTGATGCTGCAAACCGGACGCCTGCGCGATGCCCAGTGCGCACTAATGCGGACTTGAAAAGGCATGAAAATAATAAAAAAAATTATTAAGTTCACGTCTATCCGAACAGAGCGCCCAAGCCTGCAGCGGCCTCTTCTTCGGAGACCTTCTCTTCTTCGGGCTCTTCCTTCTTCACGGCTGCGGGTGCTGCTGAGGGTGCGGCGGCTGCAACAGGTGCGGCCATCGCGGTCTTCATCGCTTCTGCGATGTCGACGCCTTCCAGAGATGCGGTTAGTGCTTTCACGCGGGCTGTGTCCGGCTCAACACCGGCTGCCTTCAATATTTTACCTACTGCGTCCTCTGTTATTTCCTTCCCTGCCGAGTGAAGGATCATTGCGCTGTATATATATTCCATTTTTTTACCTCCTTATTGTTTAATTCTGATATTCTCACCCAAAGAGTGCGCCCAGCCCTGCTGCTGCGTCATCTTCTGAAACCTTTGGTTCCTCTTTCGGTTCTTCCTTCTTTTCATCCGCCTTTGCTGCGGGTGCAGCTGCCGCGGCTGCACTGGCTGCCCCTGCAAGCGTTGCTTTCAGTTCATCATCCAGTGCATCCGGCACCAGTGTTGCCAGGGCCATCATCTTTGCATTGGCCATTCCGACCAATCTGTCGATGGTGGTCTTGTTCGCTATTCCGGCGAACAATGCCACCGCCATGGCTTCACTGTAACCCTTGGTTATCAGCGGGCGTATGGTCATGGGCGTGGTGTATCCAATCTTGATGGCAACACCGAATGAGCCGCTTATGGCTCCCAGAAGGTCACCCATGAATTTTACTTCGTCAATGGCCAGGACATCGCTCTTGAACACAAGACCGTTCTCGTAGACGCCTCTGAGGTCCATTCCGACCGTCAGCGGGAAAATTTCCAGCTTGGTAAGCATCTGGGCTACCTTTAACGGAATCGGTTCGCCGGCTTTGACGAGTTGCTTGTCCTTCTTGATTACTACCTTGCCGCTCTCGATTGCCGCGGGTATGCCTGCCTGCTGCAGTTCACCCACAATCGGGCCGGGTTTGAATGATGTCTCGCCGGCCTTGACCCCAATGTCATCGGGAGCTATCTCGCCACCCTTGGCCGGAGAAGCGGTCATTGTCGCTTCCATAATCTTGTTAAGTTTGAATGGATTGTCGGTAGAGCCCACCAGGGCGCACTGGCCGTCGATGTATTGGGACAGGCCGGACAGCCCGTTCTTCTCACCCTCCATTTCCTTGAGTGCCAGTTGTATCAAATTGTTCTTGGCAACTATGAATGAAACCTTGCCCCTGAGGTTGGCGCGCATGGACTGGAACTGAGGTGCCGGGATGCCGTTGACCCTCACGATTGCGATGACCGGACTTGATTGGATGACCTGTTTGAGATCCTTCAAGTACTCTAATTTCCAATTTGCTGGTTCCCTGTCCATGTTATCACATCAGCCTCACTGCCGGGCCCATGGTGGTCTTAACATAGATTGAGGCTATGTTGTTCTCACCCTGCTCCAGTTTTGTAGTCACTCTCTGTACAACCGCACGGATGTTGGTGCTCAGGTCTTCCGGACTCATTTCCTTGGTCCCGACCATGGTGTGGAAAGTCTTCCGGTCCTTGCTCCTCACCTTGATGGTCTTTTTCAGGGAACCAATCATGGCAGAAGGGTCTGAACCCGGCGGTATGGGCTTCGGCATCTTGCCCCTGGGGCCCAGAACCGTTCCCAGCCTCTTACCAATCAATGGCATGAGTGGCGCTTCCGCCACGAAATAATTGTGAGCGCTGACAAGCTTTCTCGCCTTTCGCTTGTCGTCGGCGTATTCCTCGATCTGTTCTGGCATGATAATAATGTCCGCTACCCCCTTTGCCTTGGCAGCTATTTCAGCGCCTCCGAACACTCCTATCTTGATGTCCTTTCCGCGGCCCTTGGGCAGGAGAATTTCTTCCTCTATCCTGTACTTGGGCTGGCTCAAATCCACACCTTTCAGATTTATGGCTAAATCAACAGATTCCTTGAATTTGCGTTCCTTGGAGCCTTCCAGGGCCTGCTTGACCAGGTCTACGATGTCTTCTTTCAACGTCAGTCCTCCTGTAGTTTGCGGGGCAACCCCCTACTACAGTTTGCTACAACCGAGCGCCCCCACTAATCTCAACCCCTTTTTAAGGATTTCGGTGGGGTTCTGATGTTGTGAAACGCTCGTGTTATGGTATCTCTTAATATCTATTATATCTATCCTTCAAAATACATGCTACAGGACAGGAACGGTGTCGAATCGAAAAAGATACAGGAATATGCCAAACTGGCTGGTAAGGATGTTCTCGAGGTCGGATGCGGGAACGGTAGGGTGTCGGTTATGATTGCGCCTTTTGTCAAATCGCTCATCGCCATAGACCCGGACGAAGAGCAATTGAACATTGCCAGGTCCAAAATTCCCCATGTGGATTTCAGGCACGGCTCTGGCGAGGCGCTTGAATTTCCCGCAGAATCATTCGATATTGTGACATTCACTTTCTCTCTCCATCATCAGGACACGGCAAGATCCGTCGCAGAGGCCCACAGGGTTCTGAGGCCTTTCGGGTTGCTTCTTGCAATTGAACCCTCGGTTGAGGGGGAGGTGCACCGATTTTTCAGGGCTTTCAGGAATGAGGACCGCCAGATAGCCGCAGTCATCGAAGCGCTGAAAAGCAGCAAATTTGAATGCTGCAGGTCGGAAACATTCGGCGTTGATTGGTCCTTTCACGATGTGGCAGAACTTCATTCTTATTTTTTTGACCACTTCAAAAAAGGAACGGATTCGGAACTCGTCACGGTGCTGAACGGCCTGCTCGGAGATAAGGTCGAAAACCGCCCCATCGAACTGACTGAAATGGTGCACATAACCTCCCTTGTCAAGATATAACGATTTTATATCTATAATATATATCAATGCGCATGAGGCAGACCCCGAAGCTCACCGTGGACGGCATAGCTATCTTCGAAGGAAAGTTAGTTTTGATAAAAAGGAAAAATCCCCCTTTCCGGGGCCGGTACGCTCTCCCGGGCGGTTGGGTGGAGGTGGGCGAGACCGTGGAGACTGCGGCCATGCGGGAGTTCCTGGAGGAGACAGGGCTCGGGACCCGGATAAAGAAGCTCTTTGGCGTTTATTCTGATCCGTCCCGCGACCCGCGTGGCCACACAGCCAGTGTTGTTTTCGAGTTGGAAATCATCGGCGGAAAACTTCAGGGCGGCGATGATGCCGCTGAAGCCGTGTTATTCGAACTGGATGCAATTCCCGAACTGGCTTTCGACCACGGGAAGATTGTTTCTGATTGGTTGGCAGCCAAAGGCTTTTGACAGCATATTTTTATAATAGGAATTATGAGTATAATTGTAAGTGTATGACGATTGTAGATTTAGGGATTGTAGATTGTAGATTTACGACGGACGACATTCTGCTAGCAAATATCTAAAATCTAAGATCTAAAATCTAAAATACGGTTGGGCATTCTGCCAGCACAAATCTAAAATCTAAGTTCTAAAATCTAAAATACGGATGGGCATTCTGCCAGCACAAATCTAAAATCTAAGATCTAAAATCGACAATTTCAGAATACTGAACTCTTACGTATAATCAATATCTCATCAACACCGACAATCTTAATATCCACCTTCTCAATGAACGAGCAATGGTTGAAAGGAAAAAAGTGCTGATGCTCCTTAGCAATCCGTTCCGCCCTGATCCCAGGGTGCACAGGGAAGCACTCAGCCTGGTGAAGGCCGGATACCATGTAACCATCATCTGCTGGGACCGGGGGCTGTCCCTTCCGCGGGAAAAAGTTATCGACGGAATCAAAATAATCCGCGTTGGGCCTGCATCCGACTGGGGCAATGCCAGGAACATGGTGAAGAACCTTCCGAAATTCTGGAAGAATCTCCGGCGGACGGCGGACGGTCTGGATTATGGTATAGTTCATGCCCACGACTTGGACACGCTCTCGCCCGGCCTGAAGCTGGCATCCCGTAAGAAAATCCCCATAATCTATGACGGCCATGAGATTTATCATGAAATGGCTGGGGAGAATCTCTCTCCGTTCCTGGTGAAATTTGTTGCCTGGTACGAGAGAAGGATGATGCGGAAACCGGATATTGTCCTCACTGTGAACGAGCCAATTGCGAAACTCTTCAGGGGATACGGCGCGAAGGATGTCAGGGAAATAATGAACTGCCAGTCCGATGCAGGCGTTGACCCGTCCAGGGTTGACGAACTGAGAAAGGTCATGTCCCCCGGGGGAAAGGGCACCGCACTGTACATCGGAGTACTGGAACCCAATCGGCTGCTTCTGGAACTTGCAAAGGCCCACTCTGCCGGGGAGGAAGATTTCATCCTTGTCCTTGGCGGTTTTGGCTCCTTGGAAGGGCAGTTGAAAACCATTGCCGATAAGAGCAATGGCAGGGTCGCATTCATCGGAAAGGTCCATCCCAAGGACGTTCCCGCATACACCCGGGCAGCGAATGTTTTGCTGGCGACATATGACCCCAAGCTCAGGAACAACCGCATTGGCGCCCCCAACAAGCTTTTCGAATCCATGATTGCCTCCAGGCCCATCATTGTCTCGAAGGGGACCTATGCCGCCGATGTTGCTGAAAAGACTGGCTGCGGTTTGCCGTCCGAATATACATCGGATTCGGTGTTATCTGCCGTTTCTCGTTTGCTTTCGGACAGTGAATTATACAAAAAATGTGCTGAATCCGGCCGAAAGGCCTACGAGGAAAAGTACAACTGGGCAGTGATGGAAGCCCGATTGCTGGAAGCATATTCCAAATTGCTGAATTGACCAGATTAGTATTATTTACATCAAGGCCTTGCGGGTAACATGCGCAAGAACCGTTTCGAGAAGGCCAAGAACCGGCGCCTGAATATAGCCAGGGAGCGCATAGCCCTGCTCCTCGGGATGGCAGAAAAACGTGCGCTGTCCGGGGAGATGGAACTCGCCGACAGATACGCACAGCTCGCCAGGAAAATTGGTATGCGGTACAACCTGCCCATGCCTCCGGGGTTCAACCTGCGGTTCTGCAGGAAGTGCCACCGGTATCTGGTCTCTGGCAAAAACTCCCGCACAAGGACCATAGGCGGAAGGCTCAGCCGCAAGTGCCTTGAATGCGGTTCGATTTACAGGATGCCGTTAAAGGAAAGGAGAAAACGAGATGGACAAATCATTGAAGGATAAGAAAATAATCGCCTCAAAGCTGGAAGCCACGGTACGGATGGGAAAGTCCGGCGTCACCGTCGCCCTGGTGGAGGAGATTAAGGCCCAGATAAAGAACAAGGGTATGGTCAAAGTCAAGTTGCTTGGCACCAGGAGAGAGGAAACAAAGCAGATCGCGGCCGAACTCGCCGAGCGCTGCAATGCCGAATTGGTGGATGTCAGGGGGAACACTGTCAGCCTTTTCAAGAAGGACGGATAGGAATGCTGGAAGTGAGAAATCCCGCCACCCTGGACATAATTCGGACGCTTGATATTTCAGACAGTTCTGCAATTGAACTTGCAACAGATAATTCTTTGACTGCTTTTGCCTCATGGGGGAAGACCGAATGGAACATGCGGCAGAACATTCTTTCCGATTCTCACTTACACCGATATTGATGATGCAGTAGCCAGGGCCAACACCACCGATTACGGCCTGGGCGGTTCCGTATGGACCGAGGATGCGGAAAGGGGCATGGGGATTGCTGCACGCCTGGAGTGCGGGACCGCCTGGGTCAACGCCCACATGCTGGTGGAGCATGCCGTGCCCTTCGGCGGGGTGAAGGCCAGCGAAATGGGAAGGGAATTGGGACGACACGGCCTTGAGGAATACCTCCAGTGCAAGACAATGTATCTGAGGAGATAAATCATACAACTAGCGCACCACATTATACCGCTACAAATTATGAAAATAAAATAGGGATGAATTTCAATTTCATTTTT
>VMTD01000018.1 GCA_013791785.1 Methanobacteriota archaeon | reverse complement strand
TGACTGGAGTTCATACGTGTACCTCCCACTCATAAGTTAATACGAAAGTCCCGTAATAAGGCTTTCGTTAAAAAAGAGAAAAAGAGGGACGATGGTCGCGCATTCCGAAAGTTGGCCAGATATTTTTAAAACCTCTCTATATTGACTTACAAGGTAATGTTCCATTCACCAATAATAGGTTCATAGATGTTACCGAAATTGAATTGTATCTTGAATTGATTAAGGTCATTTGGTATCTCAAAAACAATAACCCCTGTGGTCTTTTGATTCTGATATAATGTAGTCGCATCCAATGAATCATCGTGATATATCGTGTCCATGCTATAATCATATTTCAGATCATCTGAATCAAGAATCCAAAATTCACCAGCGTAAATATATTTTGCATCTTCACCGAGGTTAGTTATGTTTACATTAATAATTATATAAACTGCTCCTGTATCAGGAGTTTGGACTTGTGTTCCAAAATCACTCGACCATATGAAGTAATCGGCTTCTTCGACACTATTTATTTTCACAGAATAATCGCCCCTGATTACATCTTCTCCAATATCAAAGGTTAAATCTAAATTAACTTTGACAAGACACGTATCTGAGTCTACTGAATTATTATTGTCTGTTACTCGTAATGAGGCGGTATACGAACCTTCTGAATTATATTTATATGTGGTTGAACCAGTAGATGTATTTGCCCAGTCATAAACGCCATCTCCATCAAAATCCCATTCGTATTTGATGATTGTCCCGTCACCATCGGAGCCGGTTCCGATGAAGTTCATGGTATCCCCTTGGTTTACTGTTTGGTCGTTACCTGCATTGGCAACAGGGGGTTTGTTTGAAATTGTATTATCGATTGGTAGGTCAATAAATGCAAGTGCCACAATGCCAACAACTACCATAATTACAACAAAAATTACTACAACTTTAACTCCAACATCGCTTTGAGGGGGTGCTGGTGGGGGCTGTGGAGGCGGATAGTGATAATTGTCATTAGGAGGTGGTGGCGGATGCTGATAATTTCCTGATGGTTCTGGGGGATAATTTCCCATTTCTTCACCCACTCCTTGACTAGCCCCGAAGTATATGATATTATCGTCAGGTAAAAAGAGAAAACAGGGCCGATTCCCCCGCATTCCATAATTCTAAATCACGTATGAACTAAAACTTAACCAGTGCAGGCGCCGGTTTAAAAATTCCCACATCGTCAAATAATTCACCCATACATATTTCAAATAATTGCATTCCACAGCAAGCTGGAAACATTTGATAATAACATACAAAATATATTACAAACAAACGGTGAATGCGAAAACTAAATCTATGCAATAACGAGCGTTCGCCATGAATCGACAATCTGAAAATAATGAGATTCACAAGGTCTTTGGAATTTCCGCAATCGACATTATACAAACGATGAGATTGCGGCAGCGATTACGACATTATGCAAACGATTTGATTGCGGGGGCATGCTGAAGTTAAAATACTTTTAAAGGAAATCGTCCAAGGTCAATTCCTTATCGGTTTTTTTCACCTTGGGCTCTTCCTTCTTTTTGGGCTTTGCCGCATCCCCGCCGAAGCTGAACAGCGACTGTTGCTGGCTCCCGGTGAGCAGCTCCTGCACGTCCCAGCCGAATGTGTCCGTTACGCGGGCAAGCGTCATGGCAACCCTCCTGGCGTAGTACTCGTAATCCGGCGGTTTATCGAATGCCCGGCCGCTGACATAGGGCTCCACTTCCATTGGAGTTTTTCTGCCATCGGTAACTATCCAACTTACTTTCATCCCCGGAGTAAATTCATAACCGAGGGCCATGAGTTTCTTCGCAGTCTGAACCGTGGTCTGGTTGTCCGGATCCTTGTAGCTGCTGAATGTCTTGCAGGACCTGGATATGACGAGATCTTCTACTTTCACCTCGCCATTTGCGATGGCCGTAACCGTTTCCCTGGCCAACGATACTGCGCCCTCGGTGTCGTGGCCCAATATCATCTCGAAAACTTTTGTGAGGGAATCGCTCTGGGCGTTGAACGCGTCCGTTCTCCTTGTTTCATAGCCCCTGACAATCATGGATTCCTCGGGCCAAACTATGTTGCCGACATACCGTTTCTTTGCCCCGTGGCTAAACAGCGGGTTGATTATTTTTTCGAATTCCAGGATGGCGCCTTCCTTGGAGTACCGCTTTGCGATGGTCTTTCCCAGCTCAAGTGCCTCGTCTAATGTGTTTCCCGGGGACTGGAAGAACACGGAATCCGTGTCTCCGTAAATCACCTTGACGCCCTCTGCCTCAAGCTGGCTGATAATGCTCTTGGTATTCTCCCGGGCGAATGCTGTGATGCTGGCGCCTATTTTCGGATTGGTGAATCTATAAAATGACGAAGCGAAAACGCCGTACACAGCGTTCATCAGGACTTTGATGGCTTCCTGGAGACCGTTGTAGTACTGTTTTTCCCCGGGATCCTTGGCGGCCTTCATCTTTGCCTTGGTGGAGTCCCTGTCCTTCATGAGGCGCTCCAGTACCTGGGGTAGAAGTCCCAGGCGGGTCTCCTTGTCGAGGTAGCTAACGCCTTCTTCGGGGGTTTTTATTGTCCCTTCCTTGCTCAGTGTGGTAAAACAAATGTTCTTGGCGATGATGAGGCTGGGGTACATGCTCTTGAAATCGAGAACGCCAACCCAGTCGTAGAGGCCCGGGTCAATGGTGTGCACGTAGCCGCCCTCAATCTGCCCCTCCTTTCCGAAACCGCCTGTGAGCGGTACCGCAATTTTATTCTTGTCTGCTTCCCTTATCAGGACCGAATCGATGAGCGTTGACGTGCGTCCGTTCACCACGTCGTCCAGCGGCAACTTGGAAACCGTTGCCAGGTCCATGTTCTTTTCCAGCACGGCAATTTTCTGCAGAATTCTGAGGGCGAGTTCAGCATCCTTGATACAGTACTTGACGACCTTCTCCTTGTCAGCGGCCCATTCCTGGTCAATAAGGATAGGATTGACGTCGTCCTTCTGCTCTCCGAGGACGAGTTTGGAAACCGCGTTCAGTGTCTCCTGCTTCGGCCGGAGCTCTTTCTTGGCATTCCACCAGGCATCGGCGATTATTCTTCCTTTTGCTCTCCAGAACCTGTTGGCCACATTTCTGACTTCGGTGCCGTCCCTGCCCAAGTCCAACATGGAAATTCTGTGGTGCTGCGCTCTTTCCAGCATCAGCGGGATGTCATAACCGTCAATGTTGTAGCCAGTGATGACGTCCGGATCGGTCTTCTTCACCAGCTCCACGAAATCAATAATCATGCCTTTCTCGTCGCCCACCAGGCTCTCCCGGGTGATTTCGCCGCCGTCGGAAATCGCGCAGCAGATTGTCAAAATTTCATTAGTCTTTATGCTGTTCTCCAGGTCGAAGCTGAGTATCTTCAGGGCCGGTTTGAATGGCGGGGTCTCTTCGAATTTACTGACTTCCACAACCAGATCGGTTGTATATTTCTCGGATTTCACTTTCTTCCCGGTGATTTTGACGCATCCGCCCAGATCCATATCGTACATGAACCTGTGACCGAACGGAATATCGGCAGCCAGTACTTTGCATTGGCTGGCGTATGCCTTCCTGTAATCGGGGACCATCCAGGGATATTTGATGGTGACTTTCACGCATCGCCTTTCTCTGCCGTCATGGAGCAACTCAACGTCCTCAACAGAGACGACGTTACTGCTGTTCCTCAGTTCCGCCACGATACCGGAGGATGGCGTCACCAGGAAGAAGTACGGCTTGAAGCCCATGTACCTGGCCGTGATGGATTTGTTGTCATCAGTCTTGCCGAAAATCTCGATTATCACCTCGTCCTCTTTGGTGTAAGAAACCGTCAAGATGCGGACGTTCCAGGAAGGCAAACTACCGCCTCGCCACGATGGTGATGACATCGTCCCTTTTCAGCACATGGTCATGGCCCACAACGCGCTTGGTTCGCGCATCTATGGCCCTGATGAAATTATCTCCCAGGTCCGTGTGGACCCTGTACGCAAGCTCTCTGGCGTTGGAGCCGTTGGGCATGAGATGCGCATCAGGCAAGACGAGACCTTCCTTGTTTGTGAGCTTGTTCTCGTCTTCTACCGGATACACAGGGATGAGGTCCAGCATGTCGTAGATTGCGGTTTCCAGGCATTTCTGCACGCCTGTTCCGCCGAACTTCTCCATGAACTGTGAAATCTTGTCCAGGGCCTTTTTCTGGGCCATGTTCAGCTTGGAAGGCTCTTTCAGGGTGAAAGAATCCGCACCGGGCAGATAATCCAGCAGGCCGGCTTTCGCTGCCTTTTTCAGGGCCAGCTCGTACTCTGCGGATGTCGGTATTACTGTGACGGCCAGCTTCCCCAGGGCTTCAAGATTCTCATCGGATGCCTGGTCACATTTGTTGGCCGCCACCAGCATGGGCTTTCCCGAGCGGCGTATCTCGGCACACAGGTTCAGCAATTCGTCGTCCGACCATTTGTCCGGCCGGGGGTCGAGATTCGCTTTCCTCATTGCGGCCGATATCTGTGCCTCGGTGATTGCCAGGCCTGTGAATTTCTCTTGCAGTACCCGGTCAATCTTCTTCCCGTCCATGGACATCTGGCGCACAATCTTGTGCCAGTCCTTCTGGAGCAGGGAAAAGAACCAGTGGTCTATCTCGTTTTCAAGGAAGGCGACATCCTCCAAGGGATTGTGTCTTCCGATTTTGCACGGCGTGCCGTCAGCGAGCGTCGAACCGCTGGCATCCACTATGTGAATCAGCGCGCTGGCCTGTCGCAAATCATCGAGAAACTTGTTACCGAGGCCCTTGCCCTGCCACGCATCAGGAACCAGCCCGGCCACGTCGATGAGTTCCACCGGTATGAGCCGCGTCCCGTTCTCGCACGGCGCATTGTTCGGGTTGCACAGGACGCCGAATTCCTCATGCGGGCATTTCCCCCGAACATGGCCAATGCCTACATTTGCCTTCACAGTGGTGAACGGATAATTGGCGATTTCCGCCGGCGCCATGGTCGCGGCGCTGTAAAAGGTTGATTTGCCGACATTTGGCTTGCCTACAATTCCTACGTCCATTTTTATGCCTCCCGACCATCATCGCATACCCCATAAAAAAGGTTGGCGCAACTATTTCTTGACATTGAATGGCCGGGTCCAGTATCTGAGAGCCAGCGCGAGCACGATAATGCCCAGTGGAATCATGAATACCATGGAGGAGAGAAGCAAATTATCCGGAAACAGAAGCCAGTTGTAATTTTGCTGGGTCATGTAGGGCCAGAACAAGGGGTTGTATGTATGTGTGAACACATCAATGAAAATATGGCTAACAGTGCCAATGAGTGCCGAGACCAGTGCCCAGCCCAAGTTTTTCGGTGCCAGAGTGATATCTTCCCCTGCGAAGATATGCAACTTCTCCTTGAAACGGTGCTTGAACCACTTTCCGACCGGCGGGACAAGAAAGTAAACGAAAAACATGACCATCAGAATATCGAAAGTCAGTGCTCCGAGAATGGAATGCATCAGCCCCCTGGCATGTTCTCCTTCTCCGGAAATCAGCATTATTGGAATTACCTCGATGTCCGGAATCATCGCCCCGAAGCTGAGGGACATGAAATGCAGCTTTTTCCTGTTCATCAGCCAGACAGGTCAGGCAAAGCCAAGGTGGAACGGTGAGAGAGGCATTGACTTGTGATGGGTGCGGGTTAAAATAAATCTTTCCATGCCTGAATATGTTCTCGAAATTTGGTTGGCACTATAGTTATTTGGTCTCCGATAGCGCCTAAGAACTACCCATTATTCTGTAATTTAGCGTAATCCTATTCCTTGACGTCCTCTGAACTGTTTTTCTTGGCCTTGGGAACCCGTTTTCGATTTATTTCCTTGATGAGCGATTTCTTGGTTCTAAGGTTCATCACAATTGCCAGTAGCGACAATATTATCAGGATAATGAGGAACGCCAAGATAATATTATCGCGGTATGCCCCCTCATCGGCAACAGTATTGATGTTGCTGGCAAGTTCCTCATGGCCCTGTGTAATGGCCAGATTAAGAGCTGCGACATTGTTCATGGTTGTAATCAGTTTATCGTCCAGGCGATCTAGGTCATTCATGACAGTGGCCATGCTGTTTTCGAAATCGTTCTGGAAACCGCTGATGTCATCATTGATTCCAAGCAAGAACGTAAGAATTCCAAGATCATGGACCGAGAGATTTGTCGATATCAGGTTTAACCTGATTGTAATATCCTTGAGAGAAAGGTCATGCAAGTGCTTGATAGTAATGTTCAGCAAGGCGACCTCATCCTTCATATCTGAGTCATGTAGCATCAACAAGTCCCTTAGTTCTACCAGTGATTCGTTCAGTGAATTGTAGAATGTGGTCATCATAGCATCAAGGTCGTTTAATCGTGTTTGGAGAGATGCATTAATGCTTGTTAGATTAGCCTGGATTGTGGTCTGCAAGGTCTGAATTCTATTGTAGAGTGTCAGATTGACGATTGCAAGTTGGTTTAGCATAGTGGCATTCATTCCGTTCATCATGGCTGTGAGATTGACCTCAACCGTGCTCAATCTGTTCAACATAGTAAGCATTGAGGCATTCAAAAAGTCCACATCGCCCTGCAACAAAGTCAAATTAAAATCGACTCTCTGCAAAGTCAGATTGAGGAAGTCAACATCTGCCTGCATGTTTGATAGTGTGCTGTTGAAGTATGCCCAGTAGGCCGAAATCAGGCTTCTTGTGTTTGTATGATTGACATACATGTCTTGGAAGCCCTGGTTAACAGTTGCATTCAGCCAAGTTACGTTAGAGGCAACTGCTGAAATATTCAGATTCTGGCTGGCCAGCATCGTAGTGAGATTGGTTTCGACGAGTTCAAGGTTCGTCCAAGTGTTGTTGAACCATGAATTAATCGATTTTGTTTGATTATACGTGGTCAAATTGTATTGGGACCAGAACATTTTGAATTGGGCTCTGAATTCTGTTAAAGATGAGCTAATTGCCAGCTGAGTTGTGTTCATGAAGAAAAGGTCACTTTTAATTTTGTCAGAGGTTGTATTCCAAACACCCCAATACAAGAAGAATGTTGATTGGCTGAAGTTGTGTTCGGTCAACAAACTCAGGTAATATGACTGCATCATAGCGTTCATGGCGGTTAAATTGGCATCCAAATTGCTAACATTGCCTTCGAGGTTCTGTACGATGAATGTAATATTGTTCTCGAACCCATTCATTTGATTTATTATGAAGTTTGTCTGGCTTGTGAGATTTGCATCAATCCTTCCAATGGTCAAGTTCAGATAGGTCTGATATGACTTGAAATAGAGTTGCCAGTTGTCCCAAGTGGTGTTGAAATCGGACCAGAAACTCAATATGCGTGCATCTAAGCCGCCTAATGTTAGATTGAGATATGCCTGATAGTTTTGATAATAGAGATACCAGTTGTCCCATGTGATGTTGAAATCATCCCAGAATTCTATGTTCAGAGTGCTGTTCTCCATCAGGCTAGCATTGATATATGCCTGGTATCCTTGATAGTATGAGTACCAATCATCCCAAGTGATGTTAACATCTGCCCAATGGGAAAGCAACAGGGCTTTAATCTCTAAACCGGTTGCGTTCAACCAGGCCAGGTCAGTCACCATCTGCTTAAGTGTCGAATTTAAGAAATCGATATCATTTTGGAGGTCAAGGATTGTGTTGTTGAAGTCAATCCATACATCTGCAATCATCTGACGTGTTTCAGTATGGTTTGCATACATATCCAGGAATCCTTTGTTTACGGTGCTATTGAGCCAGGTTATGTTCGCATCTATGGCTGAAATATTCAAGTTCTGCCAGTCCAGTTGGGTTGTTAGATTGTTTTCGAATGAAGCCAGAGTAAACCATGTTTTATTCATCCAGTCGTTCATTGAACTAAACTCGCCCGCTTCTGTGACATTATAATCGTTCCAGAAGTCAAGGAATTGTGCCCTGTAAAGCGTCAGCGACAGGTTCGTTGAAATGGTTGTAAGATTGGTGTAATTCAAATCGTTCCAGATCTTGTAGATTGTGTCGTTCCACTTTGCCCATGACATGGAAATTAACGCCTGGGTGGCATTATGTTCATCCAAAATATCCAGATAGTAATTTTGCATCAAATTGTCCATGCTGGTAAGATTGCCATCCAGTCTGCTCAAGTTTCCGTTGATGTTGTCCAGCAGGAAGGTAACATTATCCTTGAACTGGTTGACCTGGTTGTAAATTATTGTGGTGTTTGATTCGATTGTCGAGTTCATCAACATCCAATAGGAATTGAAGTAGCTGTTCCAACTCGACCAGGTATTGTTGAATTGCAAACGGTATGCATCCATTTGGTCTCTGAGTGCCGTAACCTCGTCATAAATGTCATTAATTGTTTGAATCCAGCTGACAACTTCAAACGATGTTATGCCGATATAGCTGAAACCTGATACGCGCGCGTTGACAACCACGAAATATGTTCCTTGGGCGAGCATTGTACCGCTGTAATTGTACAGGCCCAGCGGACCGTTCAACAGGTTCAGCGGTTCCTCGTTAACAACTACATTCATGTCATCATCGTATATGGTTACATTGACCGTTGTTCCTGCCTTGTACGGTAAAGCCTGGCCGTTCTGTGTTAGAGATACCAGAAGGTCATAGTCTGCGCCATTCACATCATATTGGAGACCACTTGTAACTTCAACATTGGTCATTGGAGCGGTTTGGTCGATTATGAGCGTGACCAACTTGCTGACATCCATAGTGGCGAGAGCCGCGCCCATCAATATTCCGTTGTTTCCAATGAGAAGGTGCGGAGTGTACGGTGTCTGGCCTGACTGTTTTTCGATATATTCTGTTGTTATCATCCAATAATATTTACCTGAACCGTCAGCATTCACATCATACAAAGCAGTATTGAATGCATCCGACACCTCAATTTGAGCACCTGGTACTGGTTGTAATAGATTGTTTCTCACATAAACGCTCATGAACCACTGGATTTCGAGGGTGGAAAGGGCATCCGCATAGGTCACTAATGCCTTGTTGAAAGTGGAGTTGAGAGTTGTTATATGGCTGTCAAGATCCAATTGGATTTCAAGTGCATTGGTAATGAATGTGCAATTCTCCAGGGTGAATTCACTATTCTGGGATGACACACCTATCGGATTATTGGTAATTTCATTAAGTGTTAGAGGAATCGTGGTAGTGGTATCAACAACCACCAGGCCAGCGGCGAGAGAATTATCAATCAAATTGTTGTCTATCGTGTTCTCGGGGGCATTGTTAAGATACAATCCATTATTGTTTCCAATTAGAACATTGTTCTGGATTGTTGACAATGATGTGCCACCGGTCATTTCAATTCCATTCAGATTGTTGTTGATGATCTGGCAGTTGTCAATAATAGTTCCTTGGGAGATTGTGAGATATATTCCATAGTTATTGTCATTGATATTACAATCAGTCACTGTTACATCATCAGAAAGCTGAATTATCACGCCGCTCTGTGTATTTGACCAGACATCCACATTTGAGATATTGGTCCTGTGGGCCAAAAGGCAATTTACTCCCTGGTTCATATTATTGGACACATTGCTGTCGGATAGTCTGCCATCAGTAGAATCGCTGAAGAAAATTCCATACCTTAGATTGTTGGTTACATTCGTTCCATCGATGGTAACATTATTTGACAATCTCACTAATATTCCATCATGAGCATTTTGTGTTACCAGCGAGTTCAAGATCATGCTATTATTCGAATTCACCAGCTGTATTCCCTTGTAGTTGGCGGTCAAAGTGGCATTATACAGATATGCCCCATCGGCATTAACAACCAAGCCAGGGTTTAATACATTCCAGCCAGCATCTCTTATTGTACTGTTCTCAACCTTGAAAAATGCTCCACTGTTCACATATATTCCATAAGCGAAAGTTGTGTTTGACATAACTTTGCTCGGACCGATGCCTCCGTCAATTATCTGCAAGGTGCCAGTGGTATTGACCGTAATGTTGTACTGGCCATTGAAAGCATTGTTCATTCTCAAGGTTGTATTTATCAGAGTCAATGTTCCGTCAGATTCAACCCAGACATTTCCTGTTTGATTCCAGAAGGTCGGATCCACAATGAGGCTTCCACCATTCCTGATGACCAGCTGGCCAGTCAAATTGAATGATGAATCCTGGATGTAGATAGTCTTGCCGTCAACAGTTACATCCTCAACAAATGTCCAATCCTGTGGCATCAGAGTATCTCCGTCTGTGGCATTCACCACGGCGCTCTGAAGTGTCGGATACCATAGACCCTGGTTCCAATTTAGAACATGCTGGCCCGGATGCCAATTTGTCCATCCGAATGGTACTGCGTGAGGCCAATAATCAACGGAATCGCCATCGATTATATATGGCGCATCGACAAAGCCATCCCAGTTTATGTCTGGAGTTTCCCAGTCATCCCAATAGTTACCGCCCTGATCATAACTGAGGTTCCAGGTCTGGCTCCCGCCATCGACTGCTTGCTGGGTATTGCTGAGGATGTTGTTGTGGATAATTGTGTTGCCAGTAGCTCCAACCGGCAGTTCCACTCCGACTGCATTGTTGGAAATCGTGTTGTTGATTATGTTGTTGTTTGAACCAGTCAGATAAATACCAGAGCCTGTGTTTGTATCAATTGTGTTGCCAGTGATTGTGTTATTATCGGTTCCCAGGTAGATACCGTTACCACCATTGTTCATAATGTCGTTGTTCAATATCTGATGATTCGGATTTGAAGTACCTGAAGCTATGCATATTCCCTGAGCCACATTGTTTGAAATTATGCTGTTCCTGACTGTGGCAGATGAGTTTTTCAATGTCAATCCATTGTAATTATTGGATAGATTGGCCACATTGAAATAAGCATTGGTTGTATTTACAACAAGACCGGGATTGTCTGCGTTCCAACCGGCATCTTGAATTGTCGAGTTCTCGACGCAGAATGTCGCGCCAGACAAAACATTGAATCCATAATTGAAAGTGGAGCTTGCCTTGATGACGCTACCCTTGACCGGGGTGGTGTTGTACATGTCAAAAATCTCACCCGATGTCAGGGCCCTGTCAAAGACATGGACCTCGTCGATACCGCCGTGGAAATACTCCCCACCGTTGTACTGCAGACCTATCTTGAAGTTTGTGTCAAGCGGATTGGGTATCGTGCCACCCTTGTTAGCCACTGGGATCCCATCCAGATAGAGGACGGTATCCGCGCCGGTTTTTGTTACCGTGAACATATGCCAGACATCGTCTAGCGGGAACGGTATGCCAGTGTCAGGCCATCCGTCTCCAGCCCTTATGTTATTGGTTATATCGTCCATCCCGATATAGAACGCATTGGTGTTCCACCCCTGGGACAATATCTCCCTGTATCCGGTCATGCCCGAATCCGGTTTTGCCCAGACGCTTACCGAGAAGTCTCCGGCGGCGGGTATTACTGCCGAGTCCACCCCGACAAAGTCATCGGCACCATCAAAGAAAAGCGCGTCCCCGTTTATTCCTTCTATCCAAACAGGGTCCGATGGCTCAGTGGCTGGTGTTGACCCCAGAGAGCCGTCATTGGTATTCACACTGGTATCTTCTACTGTCTGGCCAGTGCCTTCATCAAAGAGCCACTGGCCGATGAGGCCGGTTCCAATGGCCGGAGGTGCGTCCTGTATGTACATCTCGCCAGTACCGTTCACCGTAATATTGTATTCTCCATCATAAGCACAATCCATCTCCCATGTTGATGAATTCAGCCATACCGAACCATCGATCCAGACATTCTCGGATTTGATGGTGTTCGGGCTGTTGTCAACTGCCAGTGCTCCATTAACTATCACAGTTCCTAATTCGACAGACACATTTTTCATATTCAAGAACTGGCCAGCATCAACAGTCAGACTGCCATTGAGAGTGAAATCAGAATTTACAAACTGCACATAGCTGTCGATTGTGACATTCTCATTGTAAATTCTGTCTTCGATCTGAAGCCTGTCACCTGGATTGGCAAATTGCAATGCCTCACTTATCATGGCATAGTCCGTACCAGCATCCAGGTTGTGAACCGGTGTGAGCTGAAGCCAGCCACGCGGCCAGGTATGTGGCCATGCATCTTCCGACAATCCGCCTGGTATTGCATAGTTAATATCATTGAACCAGTCCGGGCCTCCTGTTGTCTGTGGCCTGGCCGTGTCATTGAAGTGATCTGGGTATATGTGGTCTGACCAGTAGTTGCCGCCGTTGGGGTATGTGGCGTTCCAGCGGTTCGTCGTACCGCTGTCGTAGGCCTGGGCGGCGTTTCCAAGGAAGTTGTTGTGGTAGATCCGGGAGTTGGACGTTGAGGTCACATACATGCCGTGGTTCAGGTTACCCTCGATGGTGTTGTTGAGAATCCTACAGGTAGGCGCATTGTTCAGGCCTATGCCGTAGCGCAGGTTGCCCTTTACGATGTTCCCGCGGATGGTATTGGTGTAAGTGCCGCCGACCAGGTTTATTCCAGTTCGATTATTGCCATAAACAATATTGTTTGTGACGTTGGTGAAATATACATGATATGACCAGGACGTGCTATCCCACAGAGTAATGCCGTCTCGGTTGTTGTAGGATACATTATTTCCATCCAGAAGGCATAAGGGAGTAGCTCCGCTTCCTGAGTTACCTGTGACATTTATTCCACTAAATCCATTGTTCGTTACCGTATTGTTGAGGAACTTGTGTCGTCCAACACTGAGACTTATGCCATCTCCCGTGTTAGAGAAGACATTGTTCCGACTTATGGTATTGAGGTCGGAATTCCCCGAACTTATTCCAGAACCGGCGTTGTGGTGGAAGGCATTGTATTTTACAAGGTTGTTGCTTGCATATGATAGGACCATCCCACTGGAAGAGCTGTAGCTCACCGTGTTGTTGTCCCAGGTGTTGTAGTTAACGTTATACTGCGTGCCCAGGCCTATCCTGTTGTCGTGGAGCGTGTTGTTCGCAATCGTGTTGTACCCTGTGTGCTGGTAGAGGTGTATTCCGGACCTGTAAACATATCCTGATGTGGCTTTGGAGTTGTTTGATAGATCATTGAACAGAATCTTGTTGTAATTCGCATAGTAGGTCATTACGCCGCTTTGAGGATGGTTCCTTATGACATTGTACGATATAATGGTCTGGGAAGAGTAATAGAGATACATGCCCCCCTCCGGGCCCAAATTACCCTCGATGGTATTGCCGATTATCTTGTTGGACGGGGAATTGGAACAGTATATTCCGTTGCCGGAATTATTTGATATGGTACTGCCGTAAATCGTGTTACTGGAACCCTGGGAAACGAAAATACCGTGCTTCAGGTTTCCGGTTATGTTGCAGGCAGATATGTTTGCATACTGAACAGTGCTCATTCGGATGCCCGCGCTATCACCAGCACTACCGCCGTTCATTATTTTGAAGCCGGTGATGTTCACCCAGCTGGCTGTTATGGTGACAACGTTGCCTGTTCCGCCGCCCTTGATAGTCGTAGTGCTGGCCCCATCCCCAATAATGGAGAGCCGCTTGTTGACCACAATATTCTCGAAATACATACCCGCAGCAACAGTAATCGTGTGCCCGTTCAACGTGTCTGAGTCGTTTATAGCCTCCTGGATAAAGAAGAAGAACTCGCTGGTGTCCGTGTTGATGACCGGCCCGGTTGTAGGCGTATAACCTATCCAGCCGTCCTTGGTGGTCCAGGGGTAATCGTCCTGATTGGTACCGCCGGGTATGATGCGTGGGTTGTCCACATAACCGTCGCTTCCCCCAATGTCTTGATTACTACCGCTAAAATCATCTGGCGAGGTCCATTCTGACCAGTAATTGCCGCCGCCGGCGTAGGCCAGGTTCCAGATATTATCGCCGTCCTCATAGGCTTGGTTGGCATTGTCGATAAGGTTATTGTGGTATATTTTGCTGGATGAGGTTCCGGAAACGTAAATTCCGTACATCGCGTTCTCGGAAACGGTGTTATTCCAAACGGTTGTATCTGGTGCATTCTTCAGGGATATACCGTGCCGCAGGTTCTGGCTTACATTGTTGCCCGTGAGTGTGTTTTTGTAAGTACCGCCTATCAATTCGATTCCTGACAATGCATTGCCTACGACAATATTGTTGGTAACAGTTGTCTCATATACGTGCTGCGACCAGGAAGTGCTATCCCACAGGTGAATTCCAGTACCGCCGTTGAATGATACATTGTTTCCGTCAATGATGCACTGTTCAGCACTGAAAACAGAACTGCCTGTGATGTTCACGCCCGTCTTGGTATTATATGTGATGGTGTTGTTCAGTATCTTGTGTTTTCCGCCCTGGCTGATTGCGATACCGTTTCCGGTGTTGGAAGATATGTTGTTGTGGATGAACACATTGCCTTGCGCGTTCCCGCTTGCCGCACCCCCACTCAGACCGTTGCGTACCGTATTGTATTTGAAAGTATTGTAATTTGAATAGCCCAGTATTATTCCGTACGCCGTGGTATAGGTCACTGTATTGTTATCGAATGTGTTATAATCGCAACCTGAACCCCCGCTGAGGCTGTACCTGTTGTCAAAGAGAGAGTTGTTCGCTATGATATTGTAATTACTCCATTGGTATAGATGAACGGCCGCGTCATAAACGCTCCCGCTCTTGGCATTGTTCGTGAAATTGTTGAATGTCACCCTGTTGCCGCTGCCCGATGAAGCAAACCTGATGCCGTTCCTGATGTTGTTCCAGAACTTATTGTATGAAACGTCGTTATTCGCGGACCCCCCTTCAAGCGCGATGCCAGCAGTTCCGTTATTCCAGAGCAAGGTGTTATTCGTTATGGAATTGGACGAGGAACCCGAAAGAGTGATTCCGGTGCCCGTGTTCGAGCGCACCTGGTTCCATGTAATTTTCGAACCGGTGTTGCCGCTCAGATACATCCCATAGTTCGTTGTCTTGGTTATGGTGTTCCACTTGATAACTGTGTTCGAGGTCGTACCGCTGCCTATGTACAAACCATACGGGCCGGTCGATATCGTGTTGTTGTCGATTATTCCGTTGGAGGACGCTGTACGCAGCCAGATGCCTCTGTCAGTGAATCCGATAATGGTATTATTGTCTATGCGGTTATAGGTGCTGGAATCCGCGAAGATGCCGTCGTAACCGTTCGTCCTAATCTGGTTGCCGGATATCTTGTGGTATCCGCCACTGTTGATGTTGACGCCGTTGCGGTTTCCGGTTAAGTTATTACCGGAGATATTGCAGTACTGGACAGTCGATATTTTCACGCCCGCGTCTATGTTCGGGGTGCTGCCGGCAGTTCCACTCCCAGTTATCTTGAAACCTGTAATATTCACCCAGTTGGCCGTGATGGTCACAACGCTTCCGGAGCCGCCGCCGTTGATGGTCGTGGTATCCATTCCGGCTCCCTCTATTGACAGCTTCTTATTCACAATTACATTCTCGTTGTAAGTTCCGGCATCCACCGTGATTGTGTGGCCGTCCGTGGTGTTCACCGCGTTGATGGCTTCCTGAATTGTATTGAAGTCTTCACCTGTGTCGATGTTGATTACTGGCGATAGACCATTGCCAATATCTCCAACATTGCTTGCTATTACACTCACCGGCATTATCATCATTATCATTAGCCCTATTCCTAATAATTTCTTAACAGAGTTCATTATTTCCTCTCCCTACGTTTTTGAGCCATTTTTCAAAAATAGCCCACAATTAACCATAGGTATATTATCGTCAGTTTTATACTTAACTATATATAATAATATTGCTTCATCTATTTATATCCATATATGTATAGGCAAAAATAATAATCTGGCCAGGCGTTAACTGCGTTAAATTATACACAAGTTAACAATAATTTATTAATGCACTAATATATTAAAAAGCCACGTCATTGAAGACATAATTAATATATCAAAGGTAGAGCAAAAGGGTGGCACATGTCAATGGTTTGCACATAATCCATCAATTAGACCATTGAAAATGCTTTTATATTGTATTGGGGCATCTCTGATGGCGATGATATATGGTCAACTTGCCTAGCGGAAGGATATTGAGCACGCTTTTCGGCGGAGAGAGTGCGCTCGTTTCTGCACTCGATACACTGAACGAGTCCAAACTGGATGGTCTGGTCAAGACCAGCTTCACCAGGAACGGTGCCGCGTCAGTTGGTCATATCGTTACCAGGAAAGGCATCCCTTACATGGCCCACGCCGACATTGGCATTGACGGTGGTGAACGAATAATTGGCGATTTCCGCCGGCGCCATGGTCGCGGCGCTGTAAAAGGTTGATTTACCAACATTCGGTTTTCCGACGATTCCTACGTCCGTATTTATGCCTCCCGACCTTAATAGGCATTCCCATAATAAAACATTGGCGGCGTTGTAAGTGGTCAGCTTTCAAACGTTATTATTCAGCAATAGCTAGTTTGATTATCCTACTTACTGCTGTAATCAATTCCCGATTCAGTTAAATCAAAAAGCCATAATTTATTGTCATAACTATCCACCATAAAAGAGGAGAACTTTGTGATACTGACCACTTACCGTTGTAAGATGCTTTACATCAATGACCTCTTACGCAGCGTTATTGTTTGAACGGCCGCGTCCAGTACTTCAAGGCGAGTATCAGCGCTATGATGCCCATAGGTATTGAGAAGAGCATGGAAGAGGTAAAATCATCAGGAAACGGCATCCAGTTGAGATCATACCAGGCATTGTGGGGCCACAGGAGCGGATTGTAGATGTGCGTGAAAGTGTCAATGAGCACGTGGCTCAGTGTGCCAATCAACGCCGAGGCAAGGGCCCACCCGAGATTTGTGGGCGCAAGGGTGATGTCCTCGCCAGCGAAGATGTGCCATTTTTCCTTTGAATTCTTTTTAAGCCACCTTCCCAAGGGCGGTATTATGAAGAACACGATGAACATTACCACCAGAATATCGAACGTCACCGCGCCCAGCAATGAGTGCAGCAGACCCCTGGTTCGTTCCCCACCCCCATTGAGAATCATCATGGGGATGACCTCCAGGTCCGGGACCATTGCGCCGAAACTCAGGCTCATGAAATGGAGTTTTTTTCTGTTGAGCAACCATACGGGCCAGGCAAATCCCAAATGCAATGGTGTAACGGGCATCAGACTGAGAATAGCCATTTTCCGCCATAAACCTTTGCACGGGAAGTGACGATTTTCGATTTAGGGATTGTAGATTGTAGATTTACGACGGACGACATTCTGCTAGCAAATATCTAAAATCTAAGATCTAAAATCTAAAATTTCAGAAGACCGAACCCACACCACGCAAATCTAAAGTGAAGCCTGCCTCTCTGAAAACGTATATAATGTATAGGTCCATCAAGGTTTGGCGATAAAACATGGTCAACCTGCCTAGCGGACGAATATTGAGCACACTTTTCGGTGGAGAGGGCGCACTGGAGAACGCTCTCGGGACACTTAACCAGGACAAGCTTGACGGTATGGTCAAGACCAGTTTCACGAGGGACGGAAATGCCTCTCTGGGCCACATGGTCACCAGGAAAGGCGTCCCCTGCCTGGCATTGTATGAATCCACCGAACCGCTGTACGGCGAATCCGCTATTTACGAGATAGCTAGGGACTCGGTGAATCCGGATTGCATACTGGAGGTTCGTTCATATTCTTACAAATCATCATCCATATCTATCAATCACATTGTTGAATCTTTCTCGGACGGCATTCTGGATAGCGTGGACCTTGGCACAGTGATGCGCGTTGTCAGGGAGGAAGAGAAGTCCCGCATTGCGATGGCCAGGCAGGAAGCCGGCGAGAAGCGGATGAGGTCCCAGGTTCTGAGAAAGGCGGATGACGATCTTTCGGCCAGGGACTCGGAACTCGAGACAGCCAGAAGAGAAGCATCATCCCGTTACGATGACATTGACCGCATGAAGTCCGAACTGGACACGCTCCGGAGCGGCAGCGTTGCCCTGCTGAGGCATCTTACTTCCGAGAAGAAAGGTCTCACCGAGGAGGACGTCATCGCCATGGCGGACCGCAAGGTGGAGGACATGAAACTCCAGGCTCTAAGGGAAGAACTGGAAAACCGCGCCCGCATTCTGGACGAGAAGGAACGCAGCCTGCGGAAGAAGGAACTGGTCCTGGCCAAGGAGGAGGAGGTCATACGCTCCAGGGAAGCGGAGACCGAGCAGAAGGATAAACGTCTCGTCCGTGAGAGGGCGGAGCTCGAATCCCTGTGGGGCGACATCTCGGAAGAAACCACGCGCCAGAACACAGCCAGGGCGGACCTGGAGGCTAAAATCGATGATTACGTGAGAAAGGAAACGCTTCTTCTCAAGACCGAGGACAGATTGCAAAAGGCCGAGCGGGACCTGGAGCAGCGCGAGAACGTTATGACCCAGACTGCCAGGGAACTGCAGGAATCGAGGGATTTCATTTCAAGGCAGGAAAAGCACCTGGAAGGGCTGGAGACCAAGCTGAACTCGGAGATGAAGAGCGCCGCCCACGAGAGGAAGCGCCTTGAAGAACTTTCCAGGAACCTGGACGTTCAGACCGTTAAACTCGCCGATCGGGAAAAGGAGCTTGCCAGGCAGGCCGAAACCCTTGACGCGGATTCAGGCGGAATCGCCGAGCAGCGCGAGGTTCTTTCCGAGGAGATGAAGAATCTCGCTCACGAACGATCAGAATTCGATGCCGACAAGAAGATACTGGACAAGATGAATCAGCAACTGGCCAGCATGGAAACCGCCCTGAAGGACGAGAAGAAATCCCTGCGCAACATCACCAGGGAGCTGGAGAAGAAGGAGCGCGACATTGTTGTGGATGAAGAGCGTCTCAAGGCCGACATGGAGAAGCTGGAGGCCATGGAAAAGGACGTCAAGGGCGCAGGAACCGAGATGGCCAGGGAGAAGCGCGCCATCAAGCGGGAACAGGAAAAGCTAGAAGAGAGGTTCAAGGAACTGGAGGAACTGACCGCGGAGGCGGAAAAGAAGTTGGAGGCTATCGCCCTGCGCGGCAAGGAGCTTGAGGACAGGGAATCCGCCCTCGAGAAACAGGAATCCGGGCTCAATGAGGGCAAGAAGGCCGTGGCGAAGGAAAAGCAGCATCTGGAGAAGGAGAAATCCGCCCATGAGAAGGAACAGGATGCCGAACGGAAGAAGCTCCAGAAGGAAGAAGAGAAGCTTAATCACAGGGAATCGGAACTCAAGGACCATAAAACGGAACTTGACAGGCACCGTTCCGTCCTTGATGCCCTGAAACTGGAACTGGACAAGCGTGAGAAGGACATGGAAGAGCGTGACGAAACGCTCCATGAGAAACAGTCAGAAACGGACAAGGCCGAGAAGGAGCTTGCCGACAAGCAGAAAATTTTCGAACGCGATTCCGCCAAACGGGATAAGGACCAGGAAAAGCGCGAACAGGCCATCCATGCCAATGCCGAGAAGGTGGCAGAGCAGCGCAACGCCCTGAAGGCCCATGAAAAGGAAGTTCACCAGGAATTGCAGACCGTCAAGTCCGAGATGGCTAATGTCATGAAATCCCGCGAGGACCTGGACAAGGAAGATAAAAATCTGCGCGACCATGAGAAGATGCTCCTGGCCAAGGAGGAGAAGCTCAAGGCATACGAGTGGAAGCTCGAGAAGAAGGCCGAGGAGATGCGCGAGGAAATATTGGTGGAGTTCCAGACCCGCGTCAATGAACTGGATGAGCGCGAGGCCGCGCTCTCCGACAAGGAAGAGAAATGGAGAAAGCGCCAGGACGAGGTTTCGAAGCTGAAGGAACGGCTGAAGGACTTATAATCACCGACATCTCTCGCTCAATAAAACGAAAGTATTAATATTCGTCATTCACATTAAGCCCTAGGCGAGAGAATGGTGATTGAAAAAACAATAGATTTCAAATTTATAACGATTTTCAGAATACTATTCTGTTCATTGACCATACTGACATTCCTCATGCCGTGGACATATAGTCAGGAGGTGCCGGGTGGTTTGGACCAATTGGGGTACTTCCACACAGATACAGGCATCACCAAGAGCGGTTATGATTATATGGTCGGTTGTACCCCAATCAAGGATATTGATATTTTTATCCAAATGCCATATCTCATTTTCACACCTATTTTACTTATTTTTTCCGTAGCGCTCATGTTCTTTAACAATAAAAATCGCCTACTCGGTTCCATGGCCTTAATTCTGTTTTCGGCGATTCCGATGCTCATTTGGCGTTTTGAGATAGATTCGCTAATCCCGCTACCATCTCGCACTTATTTTTTCCTGACATACGGTCTTGTAGTCTATCTCATTCTGGTAATAATGAACATGATACTCGGTCTGGTAACGTTGAAATTTTCTGATATTGAATAACACACAGCCGGTGGCACATCTACCCCAGTTCCAGCACCATTATCTCATTTCGGGAACCAAATCCAGGACTGTGATTTCGTTCCTGGACCCGAACCTCATTGCAGGCCCCCAGGTAGCAGTGCCCGGCGATACGTAAAGTGTAATGCCGCCGTTCCTGTAAATTCCCTTGAAATATTTTACAAAAAGCCGCCCGATGAAATTTATTGGGAATATCTGGCCGGCATGATAATGCCCCGAGAGGATGATGCTGCCGTCCGGCAGGTCCAGGAACTGCGGGACATGGGCCAGGGCTATGACCGGATTGTGAAATTTCCTGTCGATTTTCCTGGTGCCGCTCATTCCCTGTTCCCGGATATAATCCAGGCCGAAAATAGAATATCCGTTCATGCTCACCTCCTCGTCTCTGAGCATCTCGACATTTTTCGGAAGCGCGGCCCTCACTTCCTCCATTCCCTCGTAGAACTCGTGGTTGCCGGGTGCCAGGAACGTTCGCGACTCCAGCCTGCCGAAATGCTCCAGCTTGCTGCTTCCCGGCGGGACAGCTCCGGAGAGTATATCTCCGGTGATGAGGACCAGATCCGGTTTTAATGTGTTGACTGTGTCGATAACCCTCTTCAGGTATCGGCGCCCGTGGACCGCGCCTATGTGGACATCGGATAGCTGAACGATTCTGAGCTTCTTCACGAATGGTAATTTAATATTTTTCACACCGAGCAACTGGGCGTTGACAATCGATATGGCGGCCAGTACTGCGGTGTAAAGCAGAAGTGCAATGCCGCAATTCCGCGGGTTCAGGCTCAGGAACAGGTTCGCAATCTCGAAAATGATGAGGCCGGAGATGGTTGCAAACTCCAGCCCGTAGGCCGTGGTAACGGTCACGAACAATCCCCTGGTTCCGCGACCGGAGGATGTACGTGCCAGGAATCCCACCAGCAGCAGTGTCGAGAGAGTAAACGCATATATTACCGAGATACGGACATCGCCCCAGCCAAGAAGACCTGTAATCCTGTCAAATATGTAGAAATTTGTCAGGGTGACAATGGCATATAGAATGCCGAATGCCGGAACGGGGCGCCACCGGGTTTTGTCCACGGCTTTAGGCATGGGCAGTTTGTATAAAAACCCCCGCGCTCGGCCGCCTTTTGTGTGCACGCGCGACCTATCTTTATTGTAAACATGTCGAGAAAACTCTGGCTTTCAAGCCGGAGATGAATCGGCATATGCAATAAACGGGAAAGGCCGTTGCATGCCGTACTAATACAATCAAAATAAATCGAAGGTGTCTACTTCAATGGATTAGGCATGCAACTTATTATGGTAAACTTCCAGCCCCGAATCACATATTTGCGAATGTGGGCGTTAACGCCAGTTCCTTTAGGGGCTGGTAGTTTACAGAGGCAAGCCATATATACATAAAGGAAGTTTAAACTCAGGAAATGAACGCGCTGGAAAATATCCGGTCCGCCAGGAGACAAACAATTTCTGCCTGGTTCTGCACTTTGCTGCTTTTGCTATCGCTGGCATCCCTAATCGGAGGGCCCACCGACCATTCGGAACCTTTGCCATGGGCCGATTCGTCAGCGGCCTCAGGACAACCCGCATCCGGACTCATGGACTCGGTGTTCATCGAGAACGCTGGCCAGGTCAGCGACGGCATACTTTTCTATGCGGCTTCCGGCAACATCGCATTCACGAAGGATTCCGTGCTTCTCTACACCATGGAACCCGCAATCGGGGCCGGTACCAGGAACGGGCCAATGGAAACCGGGAACAGTACCCCGGCCGGGCGATTGTCCGGTAACGTTCTCGGTCTCTCTTTCGTGAAATCCAACGATGTGGCACCCAGGGGCATCAATCCCGCTTCCTGGGAATCCAATTATTTCCTGGGGAATGATCCAATTAACTGGCGTACGGGAATATCCAATTACCACGGTGTGGTCTATGAGAACCTCTGGGACGGAATCGACTTGGTTTACAGCATGAAGGGCGGCGGCATCAAGTATGATTTTCTTGTTGCACCGGGCGCGGACCACAGCCAGATAAAGCTGAGAGTGGGTGGCCACGAAACCCTCTCGGTGACCGGCGACGGCGAACTAAATATCGGCCTGGGGGCCGGCGATATTGTCACGGATTCCGGTCTGGATGTGTTCTATGCCGACGCACCCGAAGAAAAGGTCCGGGCGGGCTTCGTATTGATTGATGCCGCCACATATTCTTTCAGCATATGCGACAGGGACATGTCCCGGGCCATGATCATCGACCCGCTGATATATTCTACGTATCTGGGTGGTGCAGGTTCCGATTATGGCAATGACATTGCCGTGGATGGGGGGGGTAATGTCTTCGTGGTGGGCCACACGAATTCGGTTGGCTTCCCCACTACCCTGGGCGCGTACGAGACTGATTATGCTGCCGATGTTCATGATATATTTGTCACAAAGATGAGCCAGTCCGGAGATTCGTTGGTGTATTCGACTTTCCTGGGCGATGTGAGCGAGGATTGCGGGAATGCCATAACCGTGGATGGGCAGGGCAATGCCTACATAACAGGCTATACAAGTTCCATCGGTTTTCCCACCACTCCCGATGCATTAGATAGAACATACAACGGTGATACCTATGATTCGTTCGTGACCAAGATAGGTTCTATGGGCAACACCCTGGTTTAC
Source organism: Methanobacteriota archaeon (assembly GCA_013791785.1). GTDB lineage: Archaea > Thermoplasmatota > Thermoplasmata > SG8-5 > SG8-5 > UBA147. The sequence goes on along the minus strand of VMTD01000018.1, from coordinate 27,972 downwards.
TCCACCTTCCTCGGAGGAGACAGGGTCGATATCGGCAACGATATAACCGTGGATGAAAGCGGATATGTGTATGTGACAGGGGTGACTTCGCCAACGCCTCCACCCGGTCCCCCGGAGTCGCGCTCTGAAACACGTGCTGGAACCTTCAGTTTTCCCACGACGCCGGGCGCGTTTACCTGGGGTAACGGGCTTTCCGACATCTTTGTGACCAAGTTTAGCCAATCCGGCAGTTCGTTGGTTTATTCTACAGCGTTTGGCACCGACGATTACGAAATCAGCAACGGCATCGCCATCGACAGGTGGGGCTATGCCTACATAACCGGTTACACGCGTTCGGCCAACTATCCCACAACCTCGGGGGCCGTCGACCGATTCTACGGCGGTAGCCTGGATGCATTCGTGACCAAACTGGCGCCCACCGGCCGTTCCCTGGCTTATTCCACCTATCTTGGTGGCAGCAGCAGTGAGGTCGGGCACAGCATTGCGGTGAATGAGTGGGGCAATGCCTATGTCACTGGCTACACCAACTCCCTCGATTTTCCCACGACCCATGGTGCCTATGACAATTCCCAGAACGGTTGGGCGGATGTTTTCGTCACATCGCTGGACCGCTACGGTGGTTCCCTGATTTATTCCACCTTTATCGGGGGTGCTGGTAATGAATACGGATACAGCATCGCACTGGACCGGCTGGGTAGCGCCCACGTTACCGGATTCACCATGTCAGGAGACTTTCCAACAACGCCCGGGGCATTCGACACCGCATATAACGGCAACACCGACGCCTTCGTTGCCAAGTTGTCGGCGCAGGGGCACAATCTTTCCTATTCCACATATCTGGGCGGCAGCAGTTCAGACACCGCCACCGCCCTGGCCATCGATGCAAACGGCTACACCTTTGTGGCCGGTGAAACATCATCCCTGGACTTCTCCACCGTTTCCGGTGCCATGGATGGAACCTTCAACGGTCAGACAGATGCTTTCATAACAAAAATGGACCTGGCGGACCCCATGGCAGTCGCGGGACCGGACCGATGGATGAACGAGGATTCCAACATCACATTCGATGGCGGGGGCAGCACCGACAACCACGGCATAGTGAATTACACCTGGACTTTCAACGATGGTATGGGAAACGTGACGATGTACGGTGAACGTCCGAAACACTACTTCGCAATTCCCGGAAATTACGCAGTATCGCTGACAGTCTCAGACAGCACCGGCAACAGAGGTACGGATCAATTGATTCTCTCCGTCTTGGACATAACCGGGCCCGTGGCAGTTGCCGGCTCCGATTGGGTGTTCGACGAAGACATTATTTTCACTTTCAACGGCTCTGCCAGTTCGGACAATGTCGACATAGTGAATTACACATGGTCATTCGTCTATGGCACCGGCCAGATAGTTCTTTACGGTGCGGCGCCGGCCTTCAATTTCACAAGACCGGGCTCTTACAACGTCACCCTGAACGTGTCGGATGCGGCCGGAAACACGGATACGGATTACATACTCCTGACAGTCAATGACATAACCGCACCGAAGGCCCGTGCCGGCGAGAATCAGAAAATTTACAAAAATACCTTGACATTTTTCAACGGTTCCGCCAGCACGGACAATGTGGGCATAGTGAATCACACCTGGATGTTCAATGACGGTCAGGGGCCGGTCACCCTCTGGGGCGGGATTACACAATCGCACCTCTTCTCAGTGGAGGGCGTGTACCCGATAACCCTGAACGTCACGGATGCGGCCGGACACTGGAACACGGATACGATACTCCTCACCGTTCTCGAAATAATTAAACCGGTGGCGGATGCGGGCCCGGACCGGGCCGTGGACGAGCTAGCCGTCATGACTTTTGACGGTTCCGCCAGCACGGATAATGTAGGTGTCGTGAAGTGGCAATGGTCGTTCAATGACGGCGTGAATGACGCCATGCTTCTGGGTGTATCGCCTTCATGGGTATTCACGGTGCCGGGCACCTACATCGTCACACTGAACGCCTCGGATGCGGCAGGAAACTGGGGTGCTGACACACAGACAATCACGGTTCATGATGTGGTGGCTCCGGTCGCCGTGCCGGGTTCCAATATGATCACCCGCCAGGGCGACGCGGTTGTGCTGGACGGCTCCGGTTCATGGGACAGTTCCGGAATCATGAATTACACCTGGTCCTTCACCCACAACGGAACCGCGGTTGTGCTTCACGGGCCAATCAACACCTACAGATTCTGGACACCGGGAGCATACCCGGTGAACCTGACTGTGGAAGACGCCTCTGGAACAGTGGGTTACGGAACCATGACTGTGACGGTTCTGCCGCCGGCGGCGGAGAGTTCAGCGGCATCGGATAACCATGTATGGATTTTCATCTCAATTCTGGCCGTGGTGATATTGCTGTTTTCACTCTTAATTCACCTGCATGGCAGAAAGGGGGCGGTTCAATGATGCGCAAGATCATTCCCTTCATCCTGGTCGGCATGCTGCTGTTCTGTGCATTTACCACATCCTGGCCACCTGCCGGCATCGAATATGGTGCGTCCCCACTGTCCGCCACCACGGAAACACCGGAATTCAAAACGGAAATGCTGGCAAATGTATTCACTCAGAACCTTGGTCAGATTGACGGCGACGACGTTATGCTGTATTCCTCGTCCGGGGACGCGGCATTCACCCGCGGTTCCGTGCTCATCTACACGCCGGGCAATGTTCTCGTTCTCTCTTTCTTGAATTCCAACGATGTTGCCCCCAGGGGCATCAATCCCGCCTCATGGAAATCCAACTATTTCCTGGGAAACGATTCTACCAGGTGGCATATCGGTGTTTCCAATTATCACGGTGTGGTCTATGAAGATATCTGGGACGGCATCGACCTGATTTACAGCATGAAGGATGGCGGTATCAAGTACGATTTCATGGTCGCCCCGGGTACTGACCACAGGCAAATCATGGTACGTTTGGGGGGTCATGAAAGCCTCTCGGTGACCGATGGTGGCGAACTGAGCATCGGCCTTGGTACCGGCGACTTTATCACGGATTCCGATCTGGAAGTGTTCTACGCCGACATGCCCGATGAGAAACTCCTGGCGGGCTTCGAACTGATGGATGCCAGCACCTACATGTTCCGCGTCGAGGGTCGTGACATGTCACGGGCCATGACAATCGATCCGCTGGTGTATTCCACGTTCCTGGGCGGTTCGGGCTCCGACCACGGAACGGCGGTGGCGGTGGATTCCGAAGGCAATGCCCATGTGACCGGTTACACGGGTCTGCCCAACTTTCCCACAACACCGGGCATATTTCAATTCGACAATGAAACCGGCCAGGATGTATTCATAGTGAAGCTGGACGGGAACGGTACATCCATCCTTTACACGGCATTCCTGGGCGGCGACGATTATGACGTGGGTCACAGTATCGCAGTGGATGGCGAGGGCAATGCCCTTGTTGCCGGCGAAACCTTCTCCGCGGATTTTCCCACATCTTCCAGCACCTTCGACAGGTCATACAACGGCGTGGGCGACGCGTTCGTGGCCAAAATCGGGCCCATGGGCGATTCCCTGCTGTATTCGACATACCTGGGCGGGAAGCATGACGATGCTGCCTACGGAATCGCGGTGAACGGGCAGGGTCAGATATATGTGACTGGATACACATGGTCCACCACTTTTCCTACCACACCCGGTGCACTGGCCAACCGGTCCAACGGTGACTCAGACGCCTTCGTGACAAAACTGAGCCAGACCGGTGATTATCTTGTTTATTCCACTTATCTGGGCGGAAGCGGTTCCGAAAAAGGAACCGCTCTGACAGTAGATGCAGACGGCAACGCATACGTGGCAGGTACAACGCGTTCCTCGAACTTTCCTGTAACTGCTGGCGCCATCAATATAATCAATTCCAGCAATGACAATGTGTTCGTGACCAAGTTGGCCGGTTCTGGGAACGCGCAGTTGTATTCTGCGGTTTTCGGTGGGAGCGGCCCGGACACTGTCAGTGGGATAGCGATAGACAGCCAGGGCAACGCCCATGTTGCCGGGGACACGTTGTCTAAGGATTTTCCCACTGTCGGGGGCGCTTTCGATGAAACACCCAACGGCGGCAGTGACATCTTCGCGGCCAAGCTGAACGTTTCTGGCGGTTCCTTCCTCTATTCCACCTATCTTGGTGGTTCCCGGGACGATGTCTGCGGCGGCCTGGCTCTGGACGCGGATGGCAATGCGTTCATCACCGGGCATACGGTTTCGATGAACTTTCCCATGACCGTTGGCGCGATTCAGAAATTGCCGGGTGGTGGCGAAGAGGTATTCATCAGCATGCTGAACGATACCGGCCAGTCATTGCACTATTCCACATATCTGGGCGGTTCGCTTGATGACGTGGGAACGGGGATTTGCCTCTCCTCCACCGGGTGCGCATTCGTTACCGGTGAGACAGTTTCAGCGGACTTCCCGGTGCCGGCCGATGCACCGTGGCCCTCAGCCAGCCGTGACGGCGATGCGTTTCTGGCCAAGTTTGACATAACCGCACCTCTGGCCATGGCAGGTCCGGACATGTTTGTCAATGAAAGCAACTGGTTTTCCTTCAACGGGACAGCCAGCTCCGACAACGAGGGCATAGTGAACTACACGTGGTCGTTCAATGACGGTACGGGTGGCCGGATATTGCAGGGTCCGGCGCCGACATATTTCTTCGTCATTCCCGGCATATACAATGTAACGCTGAATGTGACGGATTTCGTTGGCAATGTCGGCTCGGACATCATGATTCTCACGGTTCTGGTATATCCCATTCCCATTGCGGAGGCCGGTTCGGATTTGACCCTGAACGAGAGTTCCGCAGTTAATTTTGACGGCTCTGCCAGCAGGGACAACAAAGGCATAGTGGATTATCTGTGGGGATTCAACGACGGCATCAACAATGTGGCTCTGGGCGGAACGAACCCAGCCTGGACCTTCCGGGTACCGGGGAAATACGAGGTTACACTGACTGTCTGGGATGCTGACGGTTACACGGATTCAGACAATATCACCGTTCATGTCCTGGACGTCACCGGTCCAGCCACCGCGCTGGAACCGTCCATGGCCATGGAAAGAGGTTCCGCGATTCATTTCAACGCTTTCAGAAGCGTTGACAATGTTGAAATCGTCAATTACACATGGACTCTCACCCACAACGGGACGGAGACCACACTTTACGGTCCTAATTCCTCTTTCACTTTCTGGGAGTCAGGCGACCACGAGGTTGTACTGACCGTTACGGACAGTGCGGGAAATCAGAATAGCGACGTTGTGCTAGTTTCAGTAATTGCCACCGAAAACCAATTCAATCTCTGGCCTCCGGTGGCCATGATCCTTCTGGCTGTTTCCATACTGGTATTGTGCGCGGTACTGCTCAGTTCAAGAAAAAGAAAAGGCGAGAAAACGGAGGCGGAACATGAATAATTTCTCCGGCAAGCGGTTCCTACCGACCCTGTCAAAGGCCTTAACCCTCCTGGCAATTTTTATCATTGTTATTTCGGGCATTCGGGTCGGGGCGGCCCAATCCGATGATGAAACCGTCACGCTCAGATGCGCCATCGAACCGGTGCTGCAAACCAACCCGCTCGGTGCCGAGTCCGGAAGCTGGAAGGTCCTGGGTCTGATATACCAGGGGGCGACCATGCGTAACCCCAACACGGGTGAGATCATTCCCTACATTGCCGTAGGCGCGGCCAACGAATCGACGGACACTTCATCACTATCATGGGGTGATTGCAACGTCGGGAACTTCGGTTACAGCCCCAAGGACACCTGGGCGGATTCCGAAAAACCAGAAATAATACTGTTCTACGATTTCGAGGATGTGTACTGGCATGACGGGGTTCAGATGTCCGTGCGGGACGTTATGTTCTCTTTCCATGTTCACGCTCTCTCCGGGTCAGAACCGCTGGGAAATCCCCTGAAGGACCGGGGCGGAGAAACGGGCGGGAATTACACGGAAACCCACTGGCTGTTCATCGAGAAGGTCTGGGAAAGTCAGGACAGCACCAGGGCCGCGCTGAGGTTCGTTCTGCAAAAGCCGCTCTACAGCGTGTTCGAGAACTTCATTTCCCAGTATATACTGCCGTATCACATCTGGGGCAGCACCGTGTCCAATCAATTTGTTGATGCAGTTACCATATGGTGTGACCCGGACTACAACCGTTCCGAGCCCGATTCCTGGAAGGGGTGGGCGGCCGACCGGTACCTGAACGCCAACCCTGTGGGCACCGGTCAGTTCATCTGGTCGGGGGCGGCGAAGGATACCATCACACTTACTGCATGGTCCGGGCATTTCTACAGGCCGGGATTCAAGTATTTCTCCAGCAGCTACGGAATACCGGTCGGGCCTTTGATAGATTCGATAGTTCTTACCAAATACTCCTCCGAGACAAGGGCCATCATGGACCTGGAACTGGACAGAATCGATCTCATCGCATGGAACGTGGACCCATCCGCGGCCAACACATACGCCAACGACCTTGATGTGAATGTGGTCCAGCTCAGGGGCCTGAAAATGGAATACCTGGCATTCAACATGAGGGACGGATCATTCGGCTATTTCAGGGACCGCACACAAATCGCGCCTGTGACGGTGGATGTCGGGAAGCCCCTCAGAAGGGCAGTGGCACACTGTGTTGATACCAGTGCCATCGCCGTTCAGACAAGCATTGTCGAAATCAATACCGGGCAATTCAACACCTTCGCCGATTGGGAGAATTCAACGGTTCTCGCTCACACCTTCGACCCGCCGGAGGGCGCCAACATTCTGGGAAAGGCCGGATTTATTTTGACAAATGCTTCAGAACCCGCCGGTCTTGACAACTGGTGGCTGAACCCTGATGGCAGTTCAATCGGGCGTTCCCCGGAGGGAAAGATTGTGCTGCTGATACCCAGCGCGGAAGAGAACCTGCAAGCATACAGCATCGGAACGGCGTTGGCTGCGCAGATGCGCGATATGGGGCTGAACACCGAGGCAATCTTTCTGGAAAGCGAACTTCTGGAACAGAGGATTATACAGGGCGATTTCGATATTTGCATGGTCAGCCAGGACTTTCCCGAACTCTATCGAGAGCGGCCGGAGACATTCCTCTACAACGCGCTGCATACCATGAGCATCTACAAGGCTCAGAATTTCATCGGTTACAGCAATGCGTCGTTCGACGCCACCCTTGAATCTGCTCTTGCAGCGTCTGACCATACCGAAGCGGGCCACATCCGCGATGCTTTCGCCTCCATCGCCTTCGATATTCCGTATTTCGAAATGTACTATCCGTCGGGAATAGAGATAACTAGGGCGGACAATTTTGTCGGTTTTGTGGACGACGGTTCTGGAAGCCTTCTCAACCCGACCTCGATGTCCAGCGTCTGGACGGAAAGCCGCGGGGCTTTGCGGGCCAGGTTCGTCAGCGTACCTCTAACGGCAACAGCGAATTCGACATTCCCCATCCGGGTGCGAGTGCTCGACCAGAATGGCGACCCAGTCATGGGGGCGTCTGTCACACTGGAATGCACATCCGGCAATCTCTCGGTTTACACGGGCCTGACTGACGAAAACGGGCATCTCACGCTGAATTACACGGCCCCGCCGGTGCCGGCATCGGTTCGCAACGGAACGGTCGTCATACTGAGCATCCAATCGGTATTCAAGGAGGGATATCGCACAACCCAGAACCGGTTGACTTCGCTCACGGTATACCCGGGGGAAACAATGTTGCTGTTCGTGGACGCAACCGCCCTCCAGGACGTCGTCACAGCCAGTGACGTCTCGGGAACAGCGGGATTCACTTACATCGACATCCGGGTCACCGATTCCGCCAACCTGCCCGTGTCGGACGTGACCGTCATGATAGAACTGGCCGGCGCCCCCATGACAGCCGAATTCTACACGGGAATAACAAATTCGGAGGGTACCCTCCGGGTCAAAATCACCGCCCAGGACGTGGAAAAAGTGTCTGACTGCACCATAACCATCACAGCATCCAAGGTGGCCTTCGTCAGCGGCTCCAGGCAGATATCCGTCACGGTCATGCCCCCCACGGAGGCGCTGGTAATCGAAGAGCCTGGGATTGGGGCGTGGGTGTACGTTGCCGTGCCGGTGCTGGTCGTGGCGATTGCAGGCATTATCTATATCTACAGGAAACGGAAATAGATGGGAACGGTTCTATTATGTATTATACCGAATTCTCAGCTGATAGGTATATTAGTATGCATGCCCCGCCTGATATTCTAAAAGCATTTTATTAGGGCGGGGTTTCATTATGTAAACTGTATGGGTGACAGCATTTTGCATTCAAAAGAACATTTTCCAACCACCTGTTTTGGGGAGCCTCGCCTGTGAGGGCGAGGGGGTCGGGTACTCGCCCGGCCATCGTATGCCGGGTGAAACATATTACGCGGATCTTGCATAGAGTCGATTCTTCATCCTTCGCGTCGCATATTCAAGATGGTCGGCCGGTGCCGCAGTAAAGTCTTTTGTAAATCACAAACATACAAAACACTGTACAACTAAATTTATATACTCCACAAAACACCGTACCAATGTTTTTATATACTTTTCAGCGGAATTCTACTTCAGGTGATGAGACGGACAGAAGATTAATCGCGCTGCTATGCGCATTCACGATTATCCTCCCTTCTTTTTTCGCCTCCGGCCAGATTGCCGGGGGCGAACTGATCTTGCGGGTCGCGGTACAGGACGACATTAAATCGCTCAACCCAATCGTGGTGGGCGATGTCTGGTCCTGGAACGTGCTCCAGTGGATTTATGACCGCCCCACAAGGGTTGATTACGATTCCAACGAAATAATGCCTTACATCGCCGTCGGCTCTGCAAACCTCTCCGGGAAAGCGGAATCCTGGGATGACTGTACAATAGGCAATTTCGGATATTCTCCCCAAAGTACCTGGGAAGATGCCAGCAAGCAGGAGGCCGTAATATTCTACGATTTTACCAACATTACGTGGCATGACGGCACGCCCATGACAATCCGCGACGTGATGTTCTCCATGCACATGGCAGCCCAGGTGCCCGAATGGTCCGGTTTCAAGGGCCCTATGGACACGCTGAAGGCCTATAATTTCACGCAAACTTCCTGGCTGCACATATACAAGGTCTGGGAAGACGGCGACAGGGCCGCGCTCCGGTTCCAGTTGCAGACGCCGTACGCCGACTTCTTCAGGAGCACCATTTCCACGTTGCTGCTTCCCTATCACATATGGGGTTCAACAACGTCCGGCCAGAACGTTGACGGCGCCAAGATATGGTGCGACCCCGGGTACAATGTTTCGGCGACCGATTCCTGGAAGGTTGCGCCCGTCCACTCGTATGAAAATCACCCCCCGATTGGCAGCGGGCTTTTCAAGTTCGATTTCTGGATCAAGGGCCAGATGAGTAAAATTCTGACATTCAGGGAACATTTCTATGGCTCAAATTATTCATACAAAGAATTCATCGAAGCCAATTTCCCGGAAGAGAAAGTGAAGCTGCCGACCATTGATTCCATGACATTCAAACTCTATAAAACAGCGGAACATGCAGTTTGGGCTTTGAAAAATGACAATGTAGATTACATATCCTGGTCGATTCCGCCGAGCTTCGTTTACGATATTGCCAAAGAGCCAGGCATCACATTATACTCAATCCCTGAATCTGGGTTCTACTATCTCGGGTACAACATGTGCAAGCAGTCATTCGGCTACAACGCATCTGCATCTTTCCCCTACGAACCCGAGGATGACCTGGGAAAGCCGTTGCGTCGGGCCATCGCCCATTGCATCGACAAGACCAGGATAGTCCAGAGATTGCTGCTGAATTTGGGTGACGAAGGGGTTGGACCGGTGCCGCCGAGCAGCGAGTGGCATAATTCTTCAGTTCCGACATACGATTTCAATCCGCAGAAGGCCAAGCAGATACTTGCCGATGCCGGATATTTGGTGAAGAAAACTGACGGCACCCTTGCCATGGGGGAAGAGGCAATCGCGGTGGCTGGCCTCGACAACTGGTGGGTGAATCCCGATGGTTCCAACATCGGCAGCGGCTCCGGCGGGAATATCGAGATTCTCACTCCAGAGGCGAATTACGACCCCATCCGCGCCCAGTTCGGCCTGATGCTCGCCCAGCAACTCCGTGACATCGGCATATACACCGGTTCAATCGCCATGGATTTCGGTTCCATAGTGGGCCGGATTGACAATAGGAACTACGATATGTACATCCTGGGTTGGCACATCAACAGTGACCCCACCGATTACCTATGGTCATTCTACCATTCCGACAATATCGTGTATGGGCAGAACTATGCCGGGTACCAGAACAAGAGCTTCGATGACATAATCGATTGGGCCAGGGAAACCGAGAATAAGACCGAGAGAAAACAGTTGGTATTCGACGCTCAGGCAGCCATATGCTACGACCTGCCCAACGACATCGTTTATTACCGGAAGACCGTGCTTGCTGCAAGGACTGACCGACTATCAGGCTGGGTATTGCAGAACGGCGGCGTGTTCAACAGGGCATCCATTATGAACCTGCGCGGCCCATTCCTGTACAAATTAATCGCCAAATTCAACCACCCCACATCGGCGGTCTATTCCAATTCCACTACGCCGCTTTCCGCACTGGTCACCGGGGACGGCGGCGCTCCGATCGAAGGCGCCGCGGTTAAACTGAACGCATCCATCGGGACTCTGTCCGTTGAGCAGGGCCTGACTAATATCGTTGGCTCCCTATCCACATCATTCACTGCGCCCTATGTGCCTCCCACACCCGAGAATATCAAGAACGGAACGCCGGCGTTCATTCAGATAACGTCGGCCACCACTGACCTCTGGGAATATTCATCTGCGCCTCCCAGGTTCATCCTTGTCACAGTGTTTCCGGAAGAAGCGAAATTCATCTCGGTGAGAATGCTGGCCGACCCGAATGTGATAGAGGATGTGGGCGCCGATATGGAAACTCCCGGGTTCACAATCGTGGATGTGGAGGTGAAGGACCAGGACGGTGTGGTCGTTCCCGGGGCGCTTGTGAATCTAACAACCGATTCGGGTGCGTTGGACATCTCTCCGTTCGAGATGCTGGCCGACCAGGATGGAAAAGCCAGATTCACGGTGACAGCGGCCAATCTTATGATCAATGACGGCTCCATATCGGAATTCGTGCTTACGGCCCAGGCCATCATTGTCGGTTCAGACACAATTCTTCGGTCGCAGAATCATATTACCGTTCAGGTGCTTGACGCGGTGCATCCGCCAATTCCGGAGCAGCCAATACCCTCCACCGGGCCGGTCACCTTTGTCGTTGTGGCATTGCTGGCCGCGATTGCGTATGTTGCCATGAATAGGAGGAAACGTCGATGAAATGCATCCCGGTTATTCTGGCAATGCTGCTATTGGCCGGCGCCCTGGCCCCCGGCCTCGTCACATCCCAGGACAGCGAACTGATACTGCGGGTCGCCATGCAGGATGACATGAAGGGGACCAACCCATTAACAGTGAATGATGTCTGGTCGAACATGGTGCTCCAGTGGATTTACGAATATCCGATTATGGTGGACTATGATTCTCAGGAGATAATGCCCTATATCGCCATTGGCACGGCCAATCTTTCAGGTAAAGTTGATAGCTGGGATGATTGTTCGATTGGTAACTTCGGGTACTCCCCGAAGAACACCTGGGCCAATGCCAGTTTCCAGGAGGCAATAGTTTTCTACGACTTCACGAATGTAACGTGGCATGACGGCGAGCCAATGACCGTCCGTGACATAATGTTCTCCTTCCATGCCGCCGGGATGGTTCCTGAGTGGTCCAGTTCCATGAAACCGCTCAAGAACAATGCCGGAACCTCTGGTTCAAATTATTCCGTGACAAGCTGGCTGCATATTTACAATGTCTGGGAACAGGGAAACAAAGCCGCCCTGAGGTTCGTGCTACAGGAACCCTACAGTAACTTCTTTACAAACACGATATCGATCATGCTTCTGCCATACCACATCTGGGGTTCCACTATATCCGGCCAGAACGTGGACGTAGCCAAGATATGGTACGATCCAGGATACAATATCTCGGCTCCAGATTCCTGGAAGATATCTGCGGCTCAGGGGTATGAGAACAATCCGCCCATCGGCTCGGGCATTTTCCAATTCGGGTATTGGGTGAAGGGCCAGATGTCCAAGATTAATGCTTACAGGGCCCATTTTTACAGCCTGAGTTACATTTATCGACATGAGATTGAGGAGCGCTTTTTAAATCAGAAGGTCAAGCAACCGAACATCGATGCCATCACGTTCAAGATTTACAAGACCGCGGAGACGGCCGTTCTCGCGCTGAAAGCGGGTGATATCGACTATATTTCCTGGTCTATACCTCCATCCTTGATTCAGGAACTTGTAATCGAGCCAAGCGTGGCACTTATACAATCTGCAGAACAGGGTTTTTTTTACTTGGGGTACAATATGAGACGTCAGTCTTTTGGTTACAACGAAACTGGCCAGGATGTTGGCAACCCCCTCAGGAAGGCCATCTCATATTGCATTGACAAGAACAGAATCGTGCAGAGACTTTTACTCAATTTGGGAATCGCAGGAGATGGGCCTGTGAGTTCAATAAGCCCCTGGTACAATAAAACAATACCCAGACACCCGTTCGATCCACAAGAGGCCAAAATCATATTGGCCGATGCCGGTTACAAAGTAAATGCGTCTGGCATACTGTTATCGGGGGCTGACGCGATTGCCGCTGCAAACGACATGAACTTCTGGGTCAATCCAAATGTCAGTCAGATTGGTCGCGGTCCGGGCGGTCAGATTGAGATATTGACTCCCGAAGCCAACTATGATCCAATACGGTACCAGGCTGGGCAGATGATTGCTTCCCAGCTAAGGCTAATCGGCCTAAATGCCCGAAGTGTGCCATGGGATTTCGGCATAATAATAAATCATCTCCAAAACCGGGATTTTGATATATATATACTGGGCTGCACCATTGGTACTGACCCAGCTGAATACCTTCACTCAATCTTTGATTACGATTTCACCGACCTCGGGGGTTACAGCCCAACAAACACTAATAATTACCCTGGTTATCAGAACCAGAGCTTCTACAACCTCATCGACCTGGCCAGAAGGACTGGAAACTTTACTGAGAAAAAACAGGCCATATACGAAGCCCAGGCCGCCATATGCTACGACCTTCCGATTGATGTTCTCTATTTCCGGACCAATATTATGGCATATACATCAGACCGGTTCATTGGCTGGATAACGCAAGGTGGTGGTATTTTCAACAGGGCCTCCATAGTCAATCTCCGTGGCCTGAACCTATACCAACTGCATGCCAGATTTGACGAGCCCCGGTCCGCAATATATTCCAATTCCACCATGCCGATTTCGGTACTTGCCACTGACGACAGCGGAGCCCCGATGCAGGATGTTAGCATTTGCCTGAACGCGTCAATCGGCAAATTGGCCCAGGGGACTGGCCAGACGAACGTCAGCGGTGTATTTTCCACTACATTCACAGCTCCATACGTGCCACCCACTCCGGAGAACATTATTAACGGGTCATTGGCCTTAATCCAGATAACATCAGCCATAACCGATGCCTGGGAATATTCCCCAGCACCGCCAAGATACCTTCTGGTAACTGTTTATCCGGAAGAAGCGAAATTCATATCCCTCAGCATAAGGGCCGACCCCGACATAATCGAGGACCTGGGTGCGGATGGTCTCACCCCAGGATTCACGTATGTGGACGTGGACATAACTGACCAGGACGGAAACCCTGTCCCGGGTGCGACAGTGAATCTATCCTCCTCCTCGGGTGCGTTGGACATCTCTCCGTTCGAGATGCTGGCCGACCAGGATGGAAAAGCCAGATTCACGGTGACAGCGGCCAATCTTACGATCAATGACGGCTCCATATCGGAATTCGTGCTTACGGCCCAGGCCATCATTGTCGGTTCAGACACAATTTTTCGATCGCAGAATCATATTACCGTTCAGGTGCTTGACGCGGTGCATCCGTCAATTCCTGAACAGCCAATACCCTCCACCGGGCCGGTCACGTTTGTCGTTGTGGCATTGCTGGCCGCGATTGCGTATGTTGCCATGAATAGGAGGAAACGTCGATGAAATGCATCCCGGTTATTCTGGCAATGCTGCTGTTGGTCGGCGCCATAATGCCCGGCCTCGCCAGCTCCCAGGACAGCGAACTGATACTGCGGGTCGCCATGCAGGCCGACATGAAAGGAACGAATCCTCTCACTTGCACGGACGTCTGGTCCTGGAACGTGCTGGGTTACCTGTATGATGGTCCGGTGAATGTCGACCCGGATACAGATGAATTAATTCCATACATCGCCATCGGTTCGGCCAATATCTCGGGGAAGGCGGAATCCTGGGATGACTGTGCCATCGGCAATTTTGGATATTCTCCGAAATCTGGGTGGGAGAATGCCAGTCTCCAGGAAACAATGATATTTTACGATTTCGAGAATGTTTTCTGGCATGACGGCGTCCAGATGAACATCAGCGACGTGATGTTTTCCATGCACATGGCCGCCCAGGTGCCCGAATGGTCCGGTTCAATGGACCTGCTGAAGGCAGATAATTTCACGCAGACTTCCTGGCTGCATGTCTACAATGTCTGGGAAAGTGCAGATGAACTGCAAGCAGCTCTTCGGTTTCAACTATGCACCCCATATGCGGATTTCTTCAGAGGTACGTTATCGACGTTCCTCCTCCCGGAGCATATCTGGGCCTACAAAATCTCAGGCCAGGCTGTCGACGGCGCCAAGATATGGTGTAATCCCGGGTACAACATCTCCCTGACAGATTCCTGGAAGGTGGCGGCAGCCCAGTCGTACTTTAATAACCCTCCGATCGGCAGCGGGCCGTTCAAATTCGAATTCTGGACCAAGGGCCAGATGAGTAAAATTGTCACATACCGGGATCATTTCTTCCGGGACGATTACAAGTATATCGATTACGTGGGAACAGACGAGTACGGCCGGTCCAATGCCAGGCAGCCGAATATTGATGCGATAACTTACAAGATATA
Source organism: Methanobacteriota archaeon (assembly GCA_013791785.1). Lineage (GTDB taxonomy): Archaea > Thermoplasmatota > Thermoplasmata > SG8-5 > SG8-5 > UBA147. The sequence goes on along the minus strand of VMTD01000018.1, from coordinate 12,895 downwards.
CAAGACCGCAGAGGCGGCAGTGCTGGCGCTGAAGGCTGACGATATCGATTATATTGCGTGGTCGGTACCCGCGACCTTCGTCCAGGAGTTGTCCAACGAACAGGGCATTGCACTGCAGCAGACCCCGGAGAAGGGATTTCATTATTTGGCTTACAACATGCGGCGGAAATCCTTCGGATACAATGAATCGGGCCAGGATGTCGGGAAACCGCTCAGGCAGGTGATAGCACACTGCATCGACAAGGAGAAGATAGTGCGATACGAATTGAATAATCTTGGGATTGCCGGTACCGGGCCAGTATCTTCTCTGGGCGAATGGTACAATGCCTCCATACCCACATATGATTTCAATATCAGCAAGGCCAAACAGATACTGGCAGACGCCGGTTACAAGGTCAAGACAACCGACGGCAAGTTGGTTGAGGGGGATGAAGCCATTGCACTGGCCGGTATGCCCTATGGCAACTGGTGGGTGAACCCGGATGGCACAAACATCGGAAGCTCAACCGACGGCAAGATTGAGATATTGGCACCCGAGATGAGCTATGTCATCAGAAACTTCTACTGGCCGGCAATGATTGCTCGGCAGCTTCGCGACATTGGCATCTATGCGGAAGCCGTTGCCATGGACTTCGGGTCCATCGTTGACCGCATAGACCAGCGCGACTTCGATATGTACATCCTGGGCTGGAGCATCGGTTCTGAACCCGCGGATTTCCTCAACGCGTTCTACCACTCCGACAATGCAGACTACGGCCAGAACTATGCCGGTTACCGCAACTCATCTTTCGACGCGGTCATGAACCTTGCCAGGAGCACCGGAGATTTTGCGGTCAAGAAGGATGCAATATTCGAGGCCCAGGCAAGCATATGCTATGACCTTCCCAATGATGTGATTTACCACAGGATAAACATCGAAGCGTACCGCTCGGACCGATTCGTCGGCTGGGTCAGCGGAGAATCTGGCACAATTTTCAACTGGGAATCGATAAAGAACATACGCTCGCCGGGAATCTGGAAGGCCAATGCCCAGTTCGTCAGCCCGCCGTCGGCGGTTGTCTCGAATTCTACTACGCCCCTCACAATCTTTGTGAAGGACCAGGACGGCAACCCGCTGGAAGGCGCCCTGGTACTGCTCAACGCGTCGCTCGGCACCCTCTCCGCCACCGAGATTGTTTCTGGGCCCAACGGCCGCATCACTGTGGATTTCATTGCGCCGTATTCGGACCCGCTGGACCCGGACGCGGTAGAAAACGGCACGCAGACAGTAATCCAGATTGTTGCTGCGACTTATTTTTCCCCCAACGGAACAATCTACGACCCAGCGCCGAGCCGGTTGACACTGGTGCATGTGTATCCGGCCGGCGCACAATTCATCTCTCTCTCCATGTCAGCCGACCCGGACATCATCGACCCGGACATGGCAGAGGACGGCACACCGGGCTTCGCTTTTGTCGAGGTGCGCGTAATTGACCAGAACGGTGACCCCGTGGCCGGTGCCACTGTTGCCCTGACGATTTCCCCCGATGTGCCAAAAATCGAGCCGATGGAACAGCAGACTGATGCAGACGGGAAAGCGACGTTCAAGGTTACCTCTTCAGACCTGCCAAAAGATGATGATTCCATTGCCCAGTTCACCCTGGCGGCCATAGCCCTGCATCCGACGAATCCGTTGCTCCAGAGCAGAAATTCTGTAATTATACAGGTGGTGGACGCGCAACCTCCAATTCATGGAGACCCCCCGTTCTCCTTCCCCGCTTTCGAGGTCGCCATCACTCTGGCCGCCATATTCGTTGTGGCAACAGCCTTCGCGTACATCGTCAGGAGGAAACGGAAATGAAGCTACTGCCAATACTGCTGGCATTCCTTTTCCTTGCGGGCGCCATGGCCCCCGGAATCGCAAGTTCCCAGACCGAGGATGAGGTAATTCTCAGGGTCGCAGTCCAGGACGACCTGAAAGGCACAAATCCGTTCTCAACGGCGGGTGATTACTGGACAGACCTCATGACCCGATGGTTGTATGATACGCCCATGTTCTACGATGAAATTTATATTAATCGCTCGTGGAATTATATCCCTCTCCCATACATTGCCATAGGCTCGGCCAATGTCTCGGGTAAAGCGGATTCCTGGGACGATTGCGCCATCGGGAATTTCGACTATTCTCCTGAATCATCCTGGGCCAATGCCAGCAAGCAAGAAGCCATAATCTTCTATGATTTCGAGGGCGTAAAATGGCATGACGGGATCCAGATGGACGTCCGCGACATCATGTTCAGCTATCATGCGGCTGCCCAGCATCCGTTCTGGCGCGGGGACGTTGAATGCTTGATGGGTGATAATTATTCAGCTCAACATTGGCTGCATGTCGAGAAGGTCTGGGAGAGCGGGACGCAGGCAGCACTGAAATTCACCCTTCAAATTCCATACTGGCATTTCTTCAACCGGGCGCTGGCAGTGAAATTACTCCCCGAGCATGTGTGGGCGTACACGGTTTCAGGCCAGAACGTTGATGGGGCCAAGATATGGTGCGATGCAGATTACGTTGTCGGAGCATCCAGTGCGTGGAATTTGGTCAAAGCTCAAGCATATGAGATTTTGGTACCGGTGGGTAGCGGCATTTTCGCCTGGGAAGGCAGCGTAACAGGCCAAGATATTATAATCAATACCTGGCGAGGTCATTTTTTCAAGACAGGATTCAAGTATGGTGATTATTGTCTGAGCGAATACGGCGAACCCTACGCTAGACAACCTAACATCGATGGCATATCCTTTCTGCTTTACACCACCACCGAGGCAGCGATTGACGCTCTGAAGAATAATAAAATTGATTACATCTCCTGGTCAGTTTTGCCAATCAATGTGCAGGAACTTTCCAACGAACCGGGCATTTCCCTCAGCCAGAGTATGGACCAGGGTTTCTATCATGTGGGGTACAATCTTGACAGGGTCTCATTTGGCTACGATGGTGCCGGCAATGATTTTGGAAAACCTCTCAGGAAGGCCATTGCACATTGCATCGATAAGAACCAGTTGGTGACGAGGATGTTGTATGGCCTTGGTATATCGGGTGCAGGCCCGGTCAGTTCCATCAGCCACTGGTACAACAGGACGATTCCAAGATACCCCTTTGACCTGGACGAAGCCAAACAAATTCTGGCCGGTGCAGGATACAAAGTAAACAGGACAGGCACGCTTCTGACCGGCGATGCGGCAAAGGCCGCAGCAGGTAACGGCACCTGGTGGGTGAATCCTGACGGCTCAGAAATAGGAAGTTCAGATGGCGGCTCGATTGAGATAATTGCCCCGGAGGCAAGTTACGATCCCATTAGAGCGACCGGGGGGTTGATGATATCCAAACAGTTAAGAGATATTGGCATCAATGCCACTTATGTTCCCATGGGTTTTGGTGCAATCGTTGACCGCATGAACCAGGGAAATTTTGACATGTATATTCTGGGATATCGTACTGGTTATGATCCCTCTGGCTATCTTCACACGTATTTCCATTCGAATAATTCACCAGACGCTCAAAATTACGGCGGTTACAGTAATCAAAGCTTCGATGCAACAATTGAATTGGCTCGCAGTACCGATGACAGCGAATTGAGAAAGAAGGCCATCTTCGAAGCCCAGGCTGCCATATGCTACGATTTGCCCATAGACGTACTTTATTACAGGACAAATATCGAAGCTTATCGCTCAAACAGATTCATTGGCTGGTCAGTTGGAATATCGGGTTCAATATTCAACCTAGAATCTCTTGTGAACATCCGGTCTCCATCACCTAGGCCGATAGCCCGTTTTGTGAACATTCCTTCTGCGGTGCCATCGAATTCTACCGGCACCCAAATAACCGTGCTTGTTACCGACCAACATGGAAATCCACTACCTGGCGCTGAGGTTTGGCTGAATGCCTCCCTCGGTAAATTATATGCAGAATACGGCATCACTTCCTCCACGGGAAAATTCACCACGACATTCACTGCCCCCTATGCCGACCCGTTCGACCCGGAAATGTATGTCAATGGAACTCCAGTCATCATACAGCTTAAAGAAGTCAGATATACAGATTCAGGGGGAATTATATACGACCCGGCGCCGAGTCAGCTTGCTCTCATCAGAGTCTATCCCGGAGATGTCCCATTTATCTCGGTGTCAACTTCAGCCGACCCGGATATCATCGACCCGGACATCAGCACGGACGGTACGCCGGGATTCGCTTATGCTTACGTGCGCGTAACCGACCAGAACGGCGACCCTGTGGCCGGTGCCAGCGTGGCGCTGAAAATTTCACCGGAAGTTCCGGATGTTGAACCCGGGGACCAGCTTACCGATGCTGACGGAAAGGCGACTTTCAAGGTCATGTCAGTAGACTTGCCGGACGACGACGGTTCAGTAAAGGAATACATCCTCACTGCCATTGCCACAAAACCTTCATACACCAACACACAGGCAATAAATTCCGTCAATATCTACATCGTGGACGCCATGCCCCAGCCCTTGCCTCCGCCCGAGACATACACCGGCGAAACCGTCCTGGCCCTGTTCGCGGTATTTGCAGCTGCAATCACCATATCCATGATAATCCGCCGCCGCAGGAAAACCTAATCGTTTTTCCGCAGAAAATCTTAATCCACCGCTGGCGGCTCCGGGATGAATCCCCACTCCATCATCAGTTTCGTCTTCTCCCTGGAGGACTTGATTAAAAATTCCGCCGTCTCCCTCAAATCCTGGCGGGTGCGCCTTGGCTCAAAAGCTACCGCTTCGCTTAAGCATTGTTTGTCCCACTGGCCTAGGGTTCGCGCTTATTCCAAATCGCGCGGGAATGCGCCCGTCATGGTGGCATATTCATCGAAGTCATTTGTCCAATCATAAGAGCCATCAAGGTCCTTGCTGAACTGCTTGTCATAGCTGGACAGATATCGGTTCTGATGCTGTTTCCACTTCTTCAGTGTGGTCAACCTCTTGGTCTTCAGCTGGTTCGAGACCTCGTACGACCTCACACCGATCATCTTGTCAAACGAGTCCTTCGCGAACTTTTGGGCCGCTTTCTGGTTGTCAGTAAGTATCGAGACCAGGATGTCATCCTCCCCCAGTGTGAATGTCATGTAAGTCATGAACACATTTTTGGGGAAATCAAGACTGGTGATGTGTGACTCTATGTCAAGTATTTCGCCGGGGTTGACTTTCAAAGAAATCAGGAACCGCTCCAGGTCCTTCGGATGCTCCTTGGGCAACAGGTAATAGGTCGGGTCCATCATCGGGATCGTCCTGGTCTTCCTGACATCGACAAACTTTGGCAAGTCCTTCACCAGCAGGTCCCTCAGCACTTCGAAGTTGATTGCTTCCGAAATTAAGGTGATATGGTCTTTCGTCTCCTGCTGCGAAGCGTAGAGCGGTGTAAAATTCTTTGACTCCAGCTTGGGGATATGTTTCTCAATATCCTCCCAGAGTGCGGCCAGGTTTTTCTTCGCGAACAGTCTGATGATAACGTTCATTGGTGCACGTTCGTTCAGGTATTTTTCATAGGCTTCCGGGTTCTTCATCTTGCCTTTCTGTCCGGCCGGGACTGTATAATAGAACTTGTCAGTGTGCGCCTTCAGCTTCGCCTCTGGAATCATTGAAATTCTCTCGACCACCTTGGACATATCATAGGCTAGCACACCGTCAATCTTGCCTATCATGTCCTTGCCAAAGTTCAGGGCTGTTTCCCTGTCCTCTGCCAATACTGTAACAATGATGTCATCGTCACCGAAAGAATAGGATAGGTATACGACAAAGGCATTTTTTGATGCTTCAAGGTCATTCTTGATTTTGTTATACACTTTGTCATACTTGCCAGGCTCCACCCTGAGATACATCAGGTATCTCGCAAGGTCTTTGGGGTGCTTGTCCGGGAGCGGGAAATAAATCGGGCTCATTATCGGAATTGTCCTTGTCTCTCGCACCGAAGCCATCGCATTCAGCCCCTTGACGAAAACCTTTTCGATTGCCTCAAGGTTTTTTACATCCAGTAAGATGCTGAGATACTCCTTTCCTTCCTGCCTGATGGCATAGAGCGGCGTTACATCATCCCAGTAGAGATTTCTCTTCTCGGATTCGACCAGTTTGCACATATTGCTCAATGATCCTTTCGGATACAATCTGATTAATACTAACATACAATTCCCTCCTTTTTCCTATTTGTAATATTCATAATAGGTTTCTTATCTATTTAATAATTATGGTAATTAACACATCTGACACCCTAGAATATACAACAATATGAAAACATTGATTAAATAATGACAATAAGCGCGCTGCCACGACCCCGGTCCGATTATTCGGAGACTTTTTAATTTATTCGGGAAATGGTGCCAACCCTTCTTTTGAGAAATATACTGACTCATGGTGCATCCATGCTTGATGCCAATCCCGAAAATAATAAAAAGTCTCATTATTCGTTACAATTATTTATATGATAAAGACTCTTGTTGGTGAAGCAAGACAAAGGGGTGTTCGTTTGAAGATACATGAATTTCAGGCCAAGGAACTTTTCAGAAAGTATGATATTCCGGTACCGGGTGGACGCGCAACAAGCAGCGCGGAGGAAACCAGACACATAGCCGAGTCGATACCCGGCCCGTATGTGGTGAAAGCACAGATTCATGCCGGAGGGCGCGGGAAGGGCGGCGGAATAAAGCTGGCATCTGACCCTTCTCAGGCAGAGCTTGCAGCAAAGCAGATTCTGGGAATGAACCTGGTCACGCATCAGACCGGGCCTGAAGGCAAAATAGTGAAGAAGGTGCTTGTTGAGAGTGCCTCGGACATTGCCAGGGAAATCTACCTGGGCGCTGTGATAGACAGGGAACTGTCCCAGGTCGTGATAATCTCATCTACTGAAGGGGGCATGGAGATAGAGGCTGTCGCGGTCAAGACACCGGAGAAGATACACAAGACCTGGATCGATCCAGCCGTCGGTCTGATGCCTTTCCAGGCAAGGAGCATCTGCTTCGGTCTCGGGTTGACGGGCCAGGCGCACAAGGACGGCGTAACATGCATCCAGAATCTCTACAGAATGTTCGTATCCGAGGACCTCACCCTGGCAGAAATAAATCCTCTTGTGGTTACGAAGGATGGAAAGATACTCGCGCTGGATGCCAAGGTGAACTTGGACAATGACGCGTTCTTTAGACACAAGGGTCATGCCGAACTGAGGGACTTGAACGAGGAGGACCCGCTTGAGGTTGAGGCATCAAAGCACAATCTCAATTACATAAAACTTTCAGGCTCGGTCGGCTGCATGGTGAACGGCGCTGGCCTGGCAATGGCGACCATGGACCTAATCAAGCTTTCTGGCGGTTCGCCCGCGAACTTCCTGGATGTCGGCGGAACAGCGTCCAGCGAGGCAGTCGAAAAGGCCTTCAGGATACTGATGATGGACAAAAGCGTAAAATGTGTTCTGATCAACATATTCGGCGGCATAGTCCGATGTGACCGCGTTGCCACAGGCGTGGTGGAGGCCATCAGGAACATCGGAAACGTCACTGTGCCGATAGTGGCGCGCCTGGAGGGCACGAATGCCAAGGAGGGCATCGAAATCCTTCAGAATTCCGGCCTGGAATTCCACACTATTTCTGGATTTAAGGAAGCTGCGGAGAAGGCAGTGCAGCTAGCGGGGGGTGCTTGAATGTCTATTCTTCTGACTGGCGAGACAAGAGCAATAGTCCAGGGCCTTGGAAAGGAGGGGCAGTTCCATGCTGAGCGAATGCTCCAATACGGGACAAAACTGGTGGGCGGCATTCGTCCAGGAAAGGCCGGCGAGGCTGTTCTCGGATTGCCGGCGTTCAATACTGTTGAGGATGCAGTGACGGAAACAGGTGCGAACGCCTCCATAATCTTCGTGCCGGCCCAGTTTGCAGCCGATGCGGCTGTCGAGGCAATAGAAGCCAAGCTGGACCTAATTGTCCTGATTACCGAGGGAATTCCGCCGTTGGACATGTTGAAGATCAAGCAATTACTGAAACGCAGCAAGACCCGATTGATAGGTCCAAATTGCCCAGGTATAATAACTCCGGGAATCGGCAAGCTTGGAATCATGCCAGTTGAGATATACAGGCCTGGAAAATGCGGTTTGATATCGCGTTCTGGAACGCTGACGTATGAGGTGGCGGCCCAAATAACCAATGCCGGTTTAGGACAGAGCACATGCCTGGGCATTGGCGGAGATCCCATCATAGGAACCACGCACAAAGATGCTCTGGAACTTTTCAACAATGATCCTGAAACCGATATGGTCGCCCTCATCGGTGAGATAGGCGGTTCTGACGAGGAAATCGCTGCAAAATATATTAAGAAATACATGAAAAAACCGGTTGTCGCGTTCATTGCTGGAAGCACCGCACCCCCAGGAAAGCGCATGGGCCATGCAGGCGCCATCATCGCGGGCGGGAAAGGTACAGCGGCTGAGAAAAAGGAAGCCCTGAGAAATGCCGGCGTTACTGTCTGTGACTCGCCTGCAGACATTGGAATTGCGGCGAAGAAAGTGCTGGAAGGGTAAGCTCTCAGCCAATCCTCCACAAATTAATACCTGTTGGTTTCAGTATTCACTGCTCAGTTTCCGTTGGACTCAGCCAGCAATTTTTTAATCTGGGTGTAGCAAATGTCTAGATTTTGCTCTGCCTTCTTCAGTATCTCTTTCTTTGGCAAAATTCTGTAGAAATCAACGAAGCCCCGAGAAGCCCCTCCTTTCCGCTCCTTGAAGCAAAGGCCACAGGACCGTAATTTCTCCAGGCTTCGATGAACTGTGGATCTGTCCTTTCCTAAAATATTTGAAATTTCCTTGATAGTTCTTTCCTCATTGTTGGAGCATTGCTCAATAATACCCATGTCTGTCTCATTCAGATTGTAAGCACAGCGAATCAGGTCTGTGCAATCGAACTGGCCGGCTTGGGTCCTTGCAGATATTTCTGATAGTTTTTCTAACATCTCAGCACCGCGAGTATATTATATCTCAGATGAAAAGGTTTATGTTGGATTTGGAGGCAAAATCAAGATATGTTCCGACGCCGCCTATTTCAGTTACTTCAGGCATCAGGCTGTCTTTCGGTACGCCCATCAGGTCCATTGTCATCTCGCAGGCAATTAGTCGCACCCCAAGTTCTTTCGCGTCCTTTATGAGTTCCTCAAGAGTTGCGACGTTCTTCTTCTTCATGACTTTCTTCATCCAGCTGGTTCCCAGGCCGCCCATGTTCATCTTCGAGAGCTTTGACTTTCCCGGTCCGCCTTTCTTGACCACCATAAGGCCCCAAAATGTGAAGAACATTGTCGTATCGATGCCCTTGGCTGCTGCGCCTGTGGCGAGTATGAAACCGGCAAGGGCCTTGTCCAGATCACCGCTGTGAAGTATGATTGTCATGGATTTTCCCGTGTTCATATTTGCCCCCCCTTTCGAATGTGAATGAACCAGCGCGGTCCTTCTGTTTTAACGGAGATGGCCTCGTCGCCAGTATCCTTCACGGCTTGCGGTATCTCCTTCAGAGAAACCGCATGGTCGCCTTCCACCATCAATGTATCGCCTGGCTTCATCAGCTTCAGCGCCTTTCTTGTTTCAATCAGCGGTTTGGGGCAGTTAAGCCCGACTGTCGAAATTTTTCTTTCTTCCATGTTTATACCTCCTAGAATGTTATTGAAACTGAATGCTCGATTATTATTGCAGGAATTTTACTTGAATCAATTATGCCGGCTCCCTGGACCAGTTCTTTTTCATCAATTCCGCGCTCTTTAAGGGCGTCCTTGACTACGAGAAGTTGTCCATCCAGGGCCAGGAAATCCAAAATCTCGTTCAGGTTGCTGGGAAGTCCTATCTTGCTCGGATTCTGATCCTTCTTGGCCATGAATACGCCATCATCAATGAGGAGCAATGTGGTTTTCAGACCCTTTGCGAGAGAGGTGTTAGCCAGGAGCATTGCCCCATAAGCATCGTCATCATGACCGTAGGTGCCGTGGGCGCACAATATTAATATGGAATTACCGAGCATTCAATCAGCCTCCAAATGTAAGCACTTTGTCAGATGCCCTGAGCATTCCCACTAGCTCGTAAGTGCCGAGTGGTTTCACGCCCTCGATGTAATCCCCATCCACCAAATCCCTGGCGCTAGAACATCTGTGGCACATACAAACATTGATGCCTTTCCTTATTACCCTTTTTAGCCAGTCCCCGGGATTGTTGAAGTTCTTGTCACCTTTGATATGAGCCACCCATACGCCATCAAGGTAAAGGAACACATTAACCTGATATCCTTTCTTATGGGCCCTGAGGGCTGTGCGGAATGCAATTTCAGCGGATTCTGAAATATAGGCGCCTCGAGTGAGAATCACTGTTAAAATTTTCAGCTTTGAATCCTCGCTCATATTGACACCACCTTCTCCCATTTCTCCATTACCTGATCTACGAGGTCATCGTATGGGCTTTCAGAAATTTCGATATTTTCAAGCATTTCTTCCGGAGAAATTCCCGCAGCCATCAAATGGTCTTTGCTAGCGATCACAATATCACATGATTCCAGAAGTTTGCTAAAAATATTCGCGATGCGACTCTTTTGCCCGCTTTTGACAAGGAATACCCCATCACTGATGAGAAAAATGTCGCCCGAATGTCCCTGGGCAATGGCGTCTTCCAGCATCTTTAGAGAAGCCTCTAACAGTGGAGATTCAAAAGGTGATTTAGTGATTACCAGTCCTATATCAATGTTGCCATTTTTAGACCCCATGTTTTACATCTCCCGATTATAGTTGTGCATTGTATTGACACAATTATACACAACAAGGTTATATAATAATTTTCCCTGAAAATATGAGTAATCCCGGTTTATTCAAGTGCTTCGAATAAACTGCTATGAATCATCGAAAAGAGCTGGACCAGATCCTTTTTTCTGGAATGCTCCAGAGCGGCAAGTAGCGGCACACGTTCTGCATTCCATAGAGAGTCTTAATTCACATTAGCAATTCTGTTCTTCACGACAAACTCACCTGCTGATATTGGGATTGCGATGAAGAAAATCTTGGATGAAAGAATATAATTTTATTCCTTCAATAGTCGCTCCAAATTTTTCCTGGTCTTCGAATTTACATCATCATAGAGCGAGTGGCCTTTCGAGTCCATGGATACTATCAATGGTCCGAAGTTCTTTGCTTCAAAGACCCACACGGCCTCCGGCATGCCCAGTTCCTCAAGATAATAAACTGCTTTCACTTCGCCCAAACCCTTGGCCGCCAGTGCACCTGCGCCTCCGGTGAACGAGACATAGGCCACATTGTGTTTTTTCAGGGATTCAAGTGTCAGCGGTCCCATACCGCCCTTTCCGATGATGAGTTTCACTTTGAATTTATCCAGAAATGCGGGTTCCAGCGTTTCCATCCGGAAACTGGTGGTAGGGCCGGCAGAAATGATATTCCATTTGCCGTTTTCCTGCTGCATGACCGGTCCGCAATGATAGAGGCCCAGACCTGTCATGTCCAATCCGGGTATGTCGCCATGCTTCAATAATTCCATATGCGCCTCGTCCCTGGCGGTGAATACAGTCCCGGAGAGGTAGATTATGTCCCCTGCCTTGAGCTTGGAAATTGTTTCATCGTCCAATGGGGTTCTAAGATTATATTCAGTCATTGGAAATCACCCCGTCCTTTGAAATCCTGATAGTGGCCCTTCTGTCACACCAGCATTGAATCACCAATGCGGTCGGGAAGGTCGCAGGATGCCGGCTGGTGTACTCTATGTTGACAGCCAACGCAGTGGTTTTCCCGCCCAGGCCCATTGGTCCGACGCCCAGCTCGTTCACTGCATCAAGTATATCCTTCTCCATGGCAGCTATATTCCCATTTGGATTTGTACTATCAAGCGGCCGCAGAAGCGCTTTCTTCGCCAACTTCATTGCCATGTCGGCTCCGCCGCCGACACCGATGCCCAGGATGATGGGGGGGCAGGGTTTTCCCGCGGCAAACTGAATGTGTTCCAGCACCTTTTTCTTCAGGCCTTTGAACCCCTGGGTCGGAGTCAGCATCCAGAGCGCGGACATGTTCTCGCTTCCCCCGCCCTTTGGCAGAATGTGAATGGTGGCCGAATCGCCCTCAACCAACTCGACAGTCACGGCAGGCATGTTGTGACCCAGATTGTTCTTAGGATTCTTCCCGGTGAACGGGTCGACCGTGTTCGGTCTCAGGGGAATCTCCTTGGTTGCCCTCTCAATCGCCAGCGGTATCGCTTTGTGTATATCGTTCAGGTAAGGGAAATCATATCCTGCCTTAATGAAAAATACCTGGATGCCGGTATCTTGACAAAGTGGAAGACCTTCATCATGTGCGAGTTTGATATTGTCCAGGATGGCCTTGAACTGCATCTTGGGGATGTCATCCGTTTCACTCTGGTAGGATGACTCAAGTTTCAGAGTTACATCTGCCGGCAATTCGATTGCACCGTCTCTCATTCCCTTGACTAGTTTATTAATCAATGTTTCTTCGTCAATCATTTTATCCCTCGATATCAGACAACAGTCAGGTTTTCTGTATCGCATCTTCTGCCTTCTTGAACTGTGCCTTCTCTTCCTCGATCTTACCTCTTCAATTCTGTTACAGCCGAGTATGATGGATATGCCGATGCAATAGAACTACAAAAAATTATGGGGTGGAAATATATGGCACGCAACCACCACCATTCGGCATGACAACCACCTTCGGTTCCTGACCACGTTTTCTGAATACTGCAATTGCATCATCAAGGGCACTCTGGATGTCATTATAGGGTTTCATTTTTGCAGATTCTATTACTTCATTGGCCAGACTTGTCACTGTCCAGATTTCAGCCCTCTGTTTCAATTGCATGATTTTTGCTGCTTTGTGGTAGCCTAGCTTGTAG
>VMTD01000105.1 GCA_013791785.1 Methanobacteriota archaeon | reverse complement strand
TGACTCCGATTGGGTGCTAGAGAGTGGCAAATGGAGGAAGAAGATTTCCATAGCGAACGAGGCAAAACCGATGGTCGACAAGATGATCGCCGACCTGAATGAAAGGGGCTTGATTTAGTCCCTTTCCCCTATAATTTTTTAAATCTGTATTTCAAGTGCAGAGCACTGGCTTTTCTGTCAAGATCCTCTTTCATTATGCCGAGCAATATGTCCCCGATCATCTCTTCAATGCACTTGACGCATAGTAATGGTTGCCCTACCAGATCCATTGATTTTTTGCATTTTTCATATTCCCGACAATTGACTTTCTCAGGAATCTCTAGATAGACTATGGGGCATAGTTTTACAATCACGGTCCCATCGAAATCGAAATAGAGTCGGATTTTTGACTGCTCCAAAGTAATGAAGAAACCAGTTTTGTCTCCTATCTCCTTGAATTCCTCCGCACCATTCGCGAGAGTGTATTCGTAGTAGTCGATGGTTCCCCTTACAGGATAAGAGTTTTCGATTGAATCGATATTGACGTACTTTCCCCTGTCCAAATTGCAAAGTGTTTTCACAACAAGATCTAAACTATTCGTAGCAAAATGTATTTCCGCTTTCGGTTCGCCAGCAATGGGAATGCTACTGCTGCTGACGATATGGTAAAACAGCGGATACAATTCCGCGTATTCATCTTCATTTTCGCATACGGTATGTGAAAATAATGCTACATTCTTGGATTTAAATTGAATGTTGATGTTATCCACAGCGGCTTTCGTGGCTAACGCAACAATTGCAATTACGACATCGGCCCCAAGTTTCTGATATTCTTTCGTTTTATCTATTATCGTTTTTCCAGTTTTGGACGCATCATCTATCAACACAACTGTTTTGCCTTTTACGTCTTTTTCATTTACATGGCGGCTTCCTTTTAAAATGATGTCTGTTTCCTCGAACTCATCAAGCAAAGCGCCCGCGAAAACATATCCTTTCCTCTCCACACCAATGAATATTGCATTTTTTCCAACATCTTGGCGCACTTTAGACATTAATTGGACAATCGAATGCATTGATCTTAATTTTAGAGCACTGGGCGCGAGGTAATTTGTAATGTCCACACCGGTTATTGCATCTTCACTATCATCATACTTGTCGAATAGTTGGCGTGTTTGTCTCCATAACCCAGCTTTAAAATATTGATATAATTTGTCAAGGATTCCTAATTGTTCCTTGGTTTTCGAAGATTTCTCTCTAGACATATTACCACTCGGGCCATATGGATATAGATATTATATAAAGAATAGGGAGGGGGTGGCGAAACTATTCATAGCCAATCCAACACCCCCCACACCACACCCACCTCCGTCCGGGTCGCTCCATCCCCAGCCCCCGCTTCCTCGTAATGGCCAGTTCCACATAATCCCCGAACTCCGGGTCGATCGCGCACCCGCACCCCACGCATACCGCACGAGCATTGCCTTCTGCGTCGTGGAAGAACGGGTCGCCCGCCAGGACTTGCTCCGGAGTGGGGATTTCAGACATGATGGTGAATGGCTGGGCGAGGGTAAAATGATGGTTATAGGTTGGTTATGACTTGGTTGTGTCTGGCGCGCCCACGCGCCAGCAATGTACCGAGCGAGCAGGCGAACCCGATTTTTCTTGTTTGCTGAATATTTTTCTTTTGGAGGGTGAGCCAGCGCAGCGAGGTCAAAAGAAAAATACTCCTGGACTTGTCCATCAAGAGGTTTGAGGATTTGAAGAATGATATTGAAAAGAAAGGTAAGCAGAAGTCGCTTAAATCCTGGGAAAAGAATGGAAAATGAGTGCTGCTGAATCCTAACTGCTTTCATCCTGAATGACATGAAATCAAATGGGTGAAAGGGTCATCCAGGGTGATTCGAAAATGCTTGAAGCATGGAATATTGTGGGGAGCACCTTTATTAAACAATTTCTCGCAATAATAATTGCATAGAAAGCGCCCGTATCCGCAAATCTAAAGATTGCGGTATGTGGGCGAGGACATGTTCAATCATAATCTTAACTATTTTCCCCCGCCAACCTGCCAGGCACTTTCGGGTTTCAAGCAGTTTCTTCGGCTGCTCCCTCCTCATCTTCTGACCGAAGTTGACCGAAGTTGACCGAAGTTCTGGTGGGCTCGGACATGTTTAGTGATGTATATGTCTACGGCAATAATTTATATTTGAGGCCAGTGGTAACGCCTTCCTTTTTGAGTATTCCCTTTTCAACCAAATCATTCAAATCCCGTCTAGCAGTTTTATCACTCACTTTATTCAAGGATATATACTCTAAGATGGAGATAGATTCCTGTGTTTTAATATATTCAACCGCTTTTCTTTGTCTTCCATTCAAAATATGCCATATATCCCTATCGTCCTCTTTTTCAATCATCTTTAGGTATTCCCTGTTCTGTTTGAACACTACGTAAAAATGTGTGTCGGTAAATTCTATTTTTGGATGTGGAGTATTCTCGGCCTTGCAGATATCTTTCATTCTCTGCATTCCTGAGCCAAGCTTTTCGCCGAAATCTATCTTTGAGAACAGGTCAGCAATCAGATGATTTCTTCTGAAAACAGTCTTTCCAAGGACAAAATGCCTGGGCCTGACCCAGATATTTTCTATCCGGATATTATCTGGGAAGAATTTCAGGATGTTGTTGTGACCATGTTCAAAATAATCCTTGTGCATCACAGAATTGATAACAGCCTCTCTTATCGCATCAAATGGATATTCATAGATATTTTCCCTCTGTGGTTTGCCGGTAAACCTGTACGCCACTTTTGCATATAGTCTGACGAAATCCATTACCTGTTCAACAATCTCAAACAGACTCCCTGTTATTTCTTTTCTATCAATTACATCAGCACCATCTTTGTCCTTGAAGAGAACGACTGTAAAAACAGACCACGGAATGAATTTCTGAGGTTCTTTGGCGAAAAATAATACGCCCGAGTTATTGATATAGAGTTCTCCCTCTTCTTTCTCTGCGACGCCCAGGTTGAGCAAGACCTTATCCACTTTTATTGTTTTTGAAAGTCTTGCAAGTTCTAAAAATCTCGATAATTTATTTTTATCAAAATCTGTGGGATAGCCGAACTTTGTCTCTAATAGCTCGTCAAACCTTATCTTGCCTTCTGACTTTATGAGAACTATTATCTCGTCCCTTGTCATCTTCTGTGAATTAGGCCCGATTCTCAAGTAAAAACCATTGGCACATCCATACGGTTTGTTATCGCCCTCTGGAATATCTATCTTTATTATGTCTCCTGTTTGCTGCACAGATATCGTGATTGGAGGGTCGCAGTTCCTTGCAATGTCGATAATTTCTGATTTCAGCTTGTTGGTAAGTTTATATGATTTGATCTCGTTGTTGTCTGCGATGCCTATGTATATGGCTCCGCCGGAGGAATTGGCAAAGGCACACATCTCCTTATCCAATCTTGAAACTGCCTCTTTGAATTCTACTTTGTAGCCCTCGCCTTCCTGCAGTAGCAAATCCATATCATCAGCCATCTATTGACTCCTCCCTCCTGTATGTTGAACTATCATTATTATCCTTTCCTCCCCTCCATCGGCACAGCCATATTATTCCCGTCCGGATTCACCCTCTACCACTCCGACTGCCTCGCCCTCCTCGAATCGATGCCGGAGGAATCCGTCGACATGGTCTTCGCCGACCCCCCATACAATCTCTCCAATGGCGGCTTCACGTGTCATGCAGGAAAGCGCGTCCCTGTCAACAAGGGGGACTGGGACAAGAGCCAGGGTCCGGAACTGGATTTCGAGTTTCACATGGCCTGGATTGCCGCGTGCAAACGAATTCTGAAGAAGAACGGCACAATCTGGATTTCCGGTACTTATCACTCGATATACGCTTGCGGCTACGCGCTTCAATTGCAGGGCTTCCACATGCTGAACGACATTGCCTGGTACAAGCCCAATGCAGCACCGAACCTGAGCACACGATTTTTCACTGCCAGCCATGAAACGCTTCTCTGGGCGCGGAAATCAAAAGCCGGTAAACACACTTTCAACTATGATGCCATGAAGAACGGGCGCTGGCCCGGTGATTTTATCAAGAAATCCAACAAGCAGATGCGCTCGGTTTGGGCGATAACCACACCCAAGCCCTCGGAAAAAACGCATGGAAAACATCCGACCCAGAAATCTCTGGATTTGCTACGGCGGGTGGTCCTGGCCAGCACCAACGAGGGCGATTTAATTCTTGACCCGTTCACCGGCTCCAGCACAACAGGCCTGGCCGCCTGCATGTATGGAAGGCGTTTCATCGGCATTGATACGGAACCGAAATACCTGGACCTCTCCGTCAAGCGCTTCGCAGACCTGGCCCAGAACCTGAAGAACAGGAAGGACCATAAGGTGCTTGAAGGCTGGGAGTAGGTGCGACCGGCCTCCTGCATTTTATCATCGGGCATTTTTCCACCAGCATGCCCCGCCTGTGAGGGCGGGGTTTTATACTAATCTGGCATCAAGTGAGATTCTTCCAAACAAATGGTGCATTTTGCATCCTTCAACTGTGAAGCCTCGCCTGTAAGGGCGGGGTGACAACGGCACCCAGGCTAACCGACAATTGGGGGACGGCCGCGCGGCCTGTTGCCGTAAAATCGGAGGAAACGTGCTTTGAGTGGTCGCCCCTACTTCAATCGCGTCTCCCAGCGCACCCCACGCATACTGCATCGAACTCACGTACCCGGCATCGATAAATCGAATCATTGGCCGAGCAGTTCCCCGACCCTTTCCAAGGAAGTTCCGGCTTTCCTCACCGCAATCTTGGCACTCTCTGCATCGTATGTTGATGCGTAATCCGCGCCATGACGGAGGTCCATGCACATTTCCAGGTCGTTAGCCAGGTCTTTCTCCTCCGGAAAAAGCTCCTTCAGGGCTATCTGAAGGCAGGCATGCCCCTTCTCCCTGTATCCTTTGGAAAGAACAAGCGCCTTGGCCGCATGAAAAATGGAATAATATGCCTGAATCGAAGCCCATTTTGCATCCTTTTCTTTAAGGCTGCCCATGGCCCGCCCATAATCATAATCGGCGCTCTCCAGTTCCTTCTTTATCATCTCGGGGGAAATCTCGACCTTCACCAATCTCTTCTCCGCAATACATCTCTCAAAAGCGTTCATCTTCTGCCCTGTAAAGCACTATCCCTTTATCAATCTCGCCATGAAATGCCGGATCCTTCTCTCTGGACTCCAACAATTGTCCCGGCGTGAATATCACCGCCTGGATTTTTCTCGACAATTTCATGGATTTCAGAATTTCCCTGACCGGGCCCGGTTCAGGGGTTATAATGAAGATGTCGATGTCACTATCTTGAGTATCGGCCCCGGATGCGCAACTGCCAAATAGAACGGCTTTGAACACCGAAGGCCGAAGGCAATCCACAAGTTTCTTGAGTTCGACCAGGTTGATAAATATCTTGAAGCGAGGGATTGCCGGGTTCGCAGCATCGACCGTGTAATACAGGTTGCGGCCGCTCTTCCTCGACTTGACCAGGCCAAGCACCAGCAATTCCCTCAGTGCTTTGTGGCATCCTCCAAGGCTGGCGCCGGTTTCTCTGGCTACTTCCCTTACGTAGAATTCCTTGCCGGAGGAACGCGAGAGATGGACCAGAATTGTTATTGCCAGGGGCTTAATGTTCATTTTATCGAACATATGTTCACTATTTTGAACTATACACTTCGCAGTATATAATTGTTTCTAACTATTGCCAATGTGGGTTATAATCACTCTGAAACTTGCTGAGAAGACCTTCGGGAAAGCATCCGATCCAGAAGTCCCTGGATTTGCTCCGGCGGGTGGTCCTAGCCAGCACCAATGAGGGCGATTTAATTCTTGACCCGTTCACCGGCTCCAGCACAACAGGCCTGGCCGCCTGCATGTATGGAAGGCGTTTCATCGGCATTGATACCGAGCCAAAATACCTCGACCTCTCCGTCAAACGCTTCGCAGACCTGGCCCAGAACCTGAAGAACAGGAAGGACCATAAGGCGCTTGAAGGCTGGGAGTAGGTGCGACCGGCCTCCTGCATTTTATCATCGGGCATTTTTCCACCAGCATGCCCCGCCCCGCACATCGCGGCAGGCGGTTGGTATGATGCTGCGGCCACACCCCCGGGATGGGGCTTGCCATAAACTTCACCGCGGCACCGGCCACCCAGCACCACGCCCAGGGAAAATAGAGTTCATCATGCCGGCCAGTCGCGAGAGCGCTGGGGGGCGATAGTTTATAATTGATTCTGCAAGGGTAAAGATTTTATAGGCAATCATCTATTGTAAGGTTGCATAGCGATGGGAAATGGTAGGGAACAATCTAAAAGATGGTAGCCATGCAAAGTGAAAGAACCAGAAACGGAGTCAATGTTGCAGAATGGGTATAAAGTGAATCTCATTCTATTTTATCTAAGGAGGTGAGTGTATGGGGGATATGCTGTCGTTTGCATCATACACAATTGTAAAAAGATTTGGAAATGGTGATGGTGAAGTTGATGGATTGTGGTTTAACAAGGTAATCAGCCTGTTAAACAAGGAACTTAAAGACGAGTATGGAAAGGATATGAAACTGCCCCATTATTGGTATTTTTGGGGAGATATGGTCTCCATTCGAGACATGCCTACCGACCTTCAATTATTGACTGATGAAGCGGATGGCATGAAAAGTACGTTCAAATGGGTTTCGGGTAGACCAACAGGCGCCTCAAGTGACGATGAGAGGAAAATCAAATCCTTAGTTGACTCTATCTACAGCAGGTATCCTCAAACCAGAGAAGGAAAACAAACAATACTTACTGATGTCTATGCCTATGCGCCTTATGAATTTCAAAGACTTTATAAGGATTTCAGAACAGATACTTTTGAGATTGTCGACCAACCGTTCCAGCCTCTAAAAAGACATTTAATCAAATCTGATTTTGCAAAAGCCATGAAGGAATTTCCATACGGTGACTTTCCAGACTTGGCGGTTCCGGCAACAACTGTGCGAATCTTAGGCGAGGCTCTAATGTCTGAGGATTCTGAGTCCTGTAGCCATGACGCACAAGCCTTGATGAGAGAGTTCTGGGAAGCACTTTGCAAAAGGCTGCGAATCGCTGAGAATGGACACGAGAACATTTCTCAAACTAACTTTGAGAAACTCCTCGAGGAATCTATATCAGAACTCAAGAAATATGAGGTGAACCTCCAAAAGAAAACAATATCCATAATGGAAAAGTGCGACCTTCCAAATATCCGTGATGATCCTGCACTTTTCGCGTTTATCTCACCTTCTGACTGGGGAGAAGGCACAGAGGACACCAGCGAGAGGATTGATGAGATTCTCTATTCGTGAGGTTTAACCATGGTTTTTCTTGATTCAGGTTTTTTTGTAGCCTACACAAACCAACGGGATCAATACCACAAACATGCACTGCACATTGCTGCTGCAATTTTCAATGGTCAAATAATAAAACCATACACTTGTGATTACGTATTGAATGAGTCAATAAACGTAGTTCGAAGGAGAATCAACGAGAAAGAGAAAGACACTTCCAAGGCCTTTAACCTGGCATGTTCTGTCGGTAAATTGATATTGAATGATAAGTATTGGATTATGAGTGTCATCAGAAAGGAACATATAGATTCATGTTTGAGAATGTATTCTGAGCACGAAGAAATCAATACCTCATTCACAGACCTGGTTGTTTGCCAAATGGCAAAAGACCTTGGGCAAAAGAAAGTTGTAACCGGCGACCATAAGCATTTTAAATTGATTACCCCATTATTTAATCTGGATGAACCTATCTATTTAATGAAAAATGATGATTTTGATACTTTAAAAGAGAAAGTTATTCGGAAGAAAGCAAAACCTCATGAATTGATTTATGGAGAAGGCGCTCCGCTACCTTCCACATAACCATCAATTTATCTGGCCGCCCCTCGCATCTGGCCCTATGTCGAACCTAATCTCAGATTACTTTAAATATTGTCGAATTCATTACTTTTTTAGGCACTGGCCCGGAGGTTGTGGACTGTGTCGAAACACAGACTCCCCAAAGTTGAT
This sequence comes from Methanobacteriota archaeon, assembly GCA_013791785.1. Taxonomy (GTDB): domain Archaea; phylum Thermoplasmatota; class Thermoplasmata; order SG8-5; family SG8-5; genus UBA147. The sequence goes on along the minus strand of VMTD01000105.1, from coordinate 28,706 downwards.
TTATGTCGATTGTGGAAGCAGCACAGAGTAGGTGTTTTCCTCCATGTGCGCGGCTTCCGCACCCCCCGCCCCGCCCCGCACATCGCGGCAGGCGGTTGGTATGATGCTGCGGCCACACCCCTGGGATGGGGCTTGCCATAAACTTCACCGCGGCACCGGCCACCCAGAGTGAACGCCCCCATAGAGCAGATATGTTTTTATAGTTTTAGGTGTTTTCATCATTTGGTGAAAATGTGGCAAATAGTGAAAATACTGTCGCCGTGCAAGACGCAAAAAACGCCCTGGAAGAGGTTCTGGCAGAGCTGCTGGAAGTCAGATGGGGGCCGCCATCCACAAATAATTTAGGCTGGGACCCTGATCTGGTTTTGACTGTCAAACAGGCTGGAAAAAAATACACATTGCTGGTGCTGGTCAAATCCTCCGGAACGCCGGGCGCAATCGCAGAATTCGCCGGCAAGGCGAAAGCGTGGGGGAACAGGTTGCCCGGATACCCTGTCCTGGTTGCGCCGTTCATAAGCTCCCGGGGAAGGGGATTGTGCAAGGAAATGGGCCTGGGATTTGTGGACCTTTCCGGAAACGCCTTCCTGAGGTTCAATGGAATTCTGATAGAGAGGTGGGGCAAGGAAAGCATAGCCAAGGAAAAACGCATTCAGAAACATCTTTTCAGCACCAAAGCCACTTGGGTGATCAGGCGCCTTCTTTCAGAACCGGAGAGGGCATGGAAATTTGAGGAATTGTCCGCAGAAGCTGCGGTGAGCATCGGGCAGGCCTACAAGGTGGTCAACAAACTGGTTTCGGAGGGGTATTTGGAAAAGGAGCGCGGCTCTATCAAATTACTGAAACCCGGTGAACTGCTCGATGCCTGGGCCGAAATTTATCGTTTTGACAGGCAAGATATTTCTGGTTATTACTGCCCATTGAAGGACCAGGATAAAATATTCGGAAGCCTGAAATCCATGGATGATTACGCCCTGACTCTTGGCGCGGCAGCATCATTGTTGGCCCCGTTTGTGCGTTCAACAGATGTCTACGTCTATGTAAAAAAGGACATGGATAAATTGATAAATGCATTGAATTTAAAACCCGTGGAATTTGGCGGAAACGTCTATCTGGTCAAACCGACGGATAAGGCTGTTTTTTCCGACATTCAAAAAATCAATGAGTTACTAATTGTTTCCAACATTCAATTATACCTGGACCTATATAACTACCCGATGCGTGGCAGAGAACAGGCCGAACACCTGAGAGAACAATTACTGGGGGTCTGAAAATGGTTCAAAGATTTTCAGACGATTATGGTGAGAGTTTAACCGAGGCATCTTTTTCCGCACTTTTGGAACTGGCATTGACTCTGAAATCATATGGGGATTCAATAGTTCTTGTCGGTGGCTGGGTTCCGTATCTCCTCATTGACGAGTTCGGCAGAAAGGACTTCAAGCATGTTGGCTCCATTGATATCGACCTCGCAGTAAATCCGGAGCAAATAGATGCTGATGCGTATGCCACAATAGTGGAGATGATTGAGGGCAGGGGCTACAAAACGCGATTGGGTAGGGACGGCAACCCGATTGCATACAGCTTTTCCAAACCTGTGCAATCAAATATTGACGGTAAAGAACACATGATTACGGTTGATTTTTTAACTTATGCAACTTCGACCTCAGGCAAGCACCGTCATCGAACGGTTCAGGCAGGATTACCGGCAAGAATCGCTGGCGGTTGTGAACTGGCCTTCAGATTCAATTACCCAAGAAAGATTACTGGAATGCTTCCGGGAAATGGGGAAGCAGAAGAATTTCTATCTATGCTGGACATTCCGGGATGCCTGGGTATGAAAGGGATTGCATTGGGTGAGCGCTACAAGGAGAAGGACGCCTATGACATTTATTCCGTGATCGGATATTGCCTGAAAAATCCAATAGAAGTTGCAAAAAAGGTCAAACCGCACCTTGCGGATGAGGGGTTGAGGGCAGGCATCGATTCAATTGAGAAAAAATTCAGAAACATAAGGGCAGAAGGCCCTTCCTGGGTAGGAATTTTCACATCTGTCGATTCAGAGTTAAGAAAAAGAGAACAGGCAGCGGCCTATTCAGCGGTTCGGGAATTCTTGGATAATATTTGATGTGCGTGTGTGCTTGACGATTAACCAGGGGTGCCATCTCTCATCATTGGCGTTACATACAATAGAGTATTATATTTCACTGACAGGTTGTCCCCCCCATCATTAATTATATTTACATCAACCCAATAACACCCCCCATGCCCCACGCTCCAGAGAGCACCGTCCAGATGAATGATTATCCCCGAGGGACCTCCTGGACCCAAAGCTGGTTCTGCGTCTTTGATTAAATTCCGCACCCCTTCTGACAAGCGTTCTCAGCACTCATAGGGTTCCTCATCACAGGCCGAAGCCCGTTCAGCTCCCGTTGTGTCATCACGGAACGGGCTGAGAACGGTTTCGCATTAAAATATATGATGGTGTGTTGCCTGTTCTCTCATTGACATGCCCGCTTGACCGGGTGGCCATATCAACGCAACGATAATCGACTGGGTGGCTGATTTTTTGATAGATTTGAATCTGGTTCCGGTTTTCTTTGATAAAACAATTCCCTCAGTTCCACAATTCCGTCAATGTAAATTCGGAAACTTGTCAACTGCAAGCCGCAATCCCTGCAATAGGGTTTTACTATTGTAACATCTAAATTGTGGCATCTGGGGCATGTGAACCGTTTTCCTTTCTTGTGGAGATAGGTATGAATTTTCTCAGTATCTTCCAAATCAATGGCCCGCTCATTGAACCATTTGATTATTATTTCCAAACTTTCTTCCGGCTTCAATTCATTCATGTTGTCCGCAACACTGATTGCGAAACTTACGCTTTCATCCACGCTAGTCGATATCAGCAAATAATCGTTTCTGAGCAAAAAGGTCAGTGTGGAGTATATACCGGTTCTTTTCATTCCGTCGACAAATGGATGTTATATGAGTAGGGATTGGAACATGAAGGCAGTCTTTTTTATTAGAGTGTCAAATGGTTGATGGTCAAAATATCCATTTTTCATTCAGTCTATCATTGACTCTATCTTGTCTTTGCCTTCTCGGTAAATCCCTGATTCCCCGCCACCAAATTTCATCATTGAAACTTCATGAATTTTGATGATTTCATCTGAGGTCAGGTATTTTATTTCTTGGCTAGCTTGCGTAATACCTCTCCCCACTCATCTTCCACAAAATCATGGGTGAAAGTATCCTCTTTCTTTTTTTCTTTTATCTCTGGGGTCATGTAACATTCACCTCTATAATGAATACAATCTTCGTAGGTATTTATATCTTTGCCCATTACCTCGTGTTGAACATGACTGGGACACGTGCCAACAAAATATTCAACGAGGCCTGGGTACAGGGCCTTCCCAACGTTTCCCAGGCCCCCATTTTACAATCTTCTGCACAGATTCCCCCCATCACTTCACGTTGCATTCTCTAAGCACCTTTCCATCTCTCGCAACATTTAAAAAGGTGCACCCTTCTATCCTCATTATATGCACCCTATCAATGAAATCCGGGGAACGGCAGGCTCCGCGCTCAAAGGCAAGCGCATAGTTCTGGGCATCACCGGCAGCATCGCGGCTGTCGAAGACGTCAAGCTGGCCAGGGAGCTCGCCCGCCACGGCGCGGACGTTATCCCTGTCATGAGCAAAGCCGCTACAAAGCTCGTCCACCCGGATGCAATCCATTTTGCAACGGGCCACGAGCCCATAATAGAGCTGGACGGCGCCGTTAAGCACGTCGAACTGTGCGGCGATTCAAAATACCGCGCGGACGTCCTGCTCATAGCCCCGGCCACTGCCAACACAATCTCCAAGATCGCCCACGGGATTGATGATACGTCCGTTACAACAATGGCCAGCTGCGCCATGGGCTCGGGAATGCCCATCATAATCGTGCCGGCAATGCACGGGTCAATGTACAATCACGATATCATCATGGAGAATGTTGATAAACTCAAGTCCAAGGGCGTAATTTTCGTAGGCCCCAGGCTGGAAGAAAAGAAGGCAAAGATGGCCACCCAGGACGATATTGTCTGGGAAGTCATGCGCGCCGCAGGTCCGAAAAACCTCGTGGGAAAAAAGGTTCTGATCATCTCCGGCTCGACAAAAGAGCCCATTGACGATGTAAGATTCATCTCAAACAAATCATCCGGCCGAACAGGACTCGCGCTGGCGGTCGAGGCGTACCGCCGCGGCGCTGAAGTAGAACTCTGGACGGACGGAAAGGCCCCGGCCTTCGCCAAGTGTAAAACATTCACTTCAGTAGCAGACCTGGAGAAAATGTCGCCAAAAGCCGTTGCGGATATCATCATCGTACCGGCGGCCATCTCGGATTTCAAAGTAAAGCCCAGGAAGGGTAAAACCCCATCCGGCAAGCCATTAACCGTAACCCTGGAGCCGGCCCCGAAGATCCTCGGATTATTGAAAAAGAAAAACAGAATTCTCGTCGGCTTCAAGGCCGAGACAGGCATCACAGGGAAAGAGCTGGAATCGAGAGCCATGGTCAGGATGAAGCTGCACAATTTAGACCTCATCGTCGCCAACCTGCTGGAAGATGTTGGTCTGGAAAGCACAAAAGCAATTCTGATTGGAAAAAAGATATTAAATTTCAAGGGCACCAGAACCGAACTCGCAGAAATAATATTCGATATGCTGGAGGCATGAGATGAAGGCGTTCTGTCCCGGGCATGTGACCGGGTTCTTCGTCATTGAGGACGGCGCAATCATTCCGGAGAAGCGCGGCTCCAGGGGCGCGGGTTTCTGCACGGAACTGGGCGCCGTCGCGGACGTCACACTTGCAGAAAATGAAACAATCATTTATTTCGGCGACGAGCCGGTCGTCGCGCCCGTGACCCGCCGGGCGCTGGACCTGTTCGCCCCGGGAAAATTCATGACAGTAAAGATAGAGCATCAGCTCCCCATGGGCCAGGGCTTCGGCATGAGTGCCGCCGGAACATTCGCCGCATGTCTTGCTGCCGCAGTAGAATTAAGCATCCAGGACCCGAAGTACGCTGCATTGAAGGTCACACACCTCGCGGAAGTCGAGAACAAAACCGGTCTCGGGGACGCAGTCGCCCAGAGCGTCGGGGGGTTCGTTCACAGACTCGAGCCCGGTATACCGCCGCACGGGGAAATGGAGCGGCTGAACATCGAAACGAGAGAAGCAGTATTCTGCGTGCTGGGAACGCCAATCAGCACCAGCGGAGTTTTAACCTCGCCGGACACCAGGGCCAGGATAAGGGATTCTGGCGAAATCTGCCTGCGGGATTTCGAGAATATTCCCGGTTTTGATGAATTCGTCGACATCTCATGGATTTTCGCCAGGGACACAGGACTGGCCACCGAGAAAATGATCAAAGTTCTGGATTCGCTGGGCAGCATGGGGAAGGGCAGCATGGTGATGCTCGGGAATACGATTTTCGCCTTTGGGGATGCAGATGCAATAGAGAAGAAGTTCACAGGCTGGGGAAAGGTTATCAGGTGCATGGTGGCGGAAAACGGGGCACGGACGCTCTGATTATTCTGTCAGCGTGAATAATGCATTATCTTTGCCAACGTCAAAAAGTCCCAGGCGCGCCCCGGCGTCCAGCCAGCCGTGGGCATAGTTCACGCATGCGAACGAGTTAACGTAATCACCCTGCTCGAGAAAATGATTCGCATCCTGGAAATACGCCTGTGCCATGGAGAGAAAATCCTCAGCCTGCTTCCGGTGGTGGGACGGCTCCGGGGCCGTGATACTGATTTTCTCCAGTGCCGACGCGGTCTTCTCCAGGTATCCTGTCAGGTGTTCGCGCGTTATCTCCGCCCTCTGCATGGGCTGTGGGAATGGGCTTCGGGTTTATTAGACCTCCGACAGCGTGCTCCAGGCGGTCGATCCAATCAGGAAGCCAGTTATCCCTGCGGCGATGCTTCCGAAGTTCCCTCATCTCCAGGTAGAACCAAGTGGCCAGAAGCAGGAAGTAGGAGCCCGCCAGAACTCGATAATCGCCCCAGGACATGCCGCCGATGTAGAAGTTCGGGAGCAAGGGATAAAGTATCCGGGTGCCAAACACGCCGTCGTGAAAGGGAATGTCCATGCAGATATGAAAAAACCAGGCCGAAAGAGCAGGCAAAAGTTTCGGCTTCAATTTCCACACGGCCAGCGCCGTGACGCCGAACACCACGAAGCTGTGCAGCAGGTAGTAAATAACCATGAATCCCTTCGGAAGCGTGACCATGGCATCGGCAAAATTCACGTTCATGGGGGTGCCGAAGAGCACGTAAAGCATTATGAGAAAGTAACCGGCATCCGGAAGCAAGGCGAATAATATCGCCTCGTCATGCCACAGCCTGTTGCGGCCGAGAACCGATGTCCAGAGGACATGGGAGAACAGGTCCATAAAAGATTATAGTGCTTTTATAGGATAAATATTCATTGGTACAACGTTTTGTAACCGCAATCAAATCGTTTGCATAATGTCGATTGCGGAAATTCCAAAGACCCGTGAATCATTAATGAAGATAGAACGCCGATTCATGGCGAACGCTCCAGAATGTTTGAATTTAGTTTTCGCATTCACCGATTGCTTGCAAAATGAAGGGAATTCTATGGCCCTAGATTCAGTTTAGAAATGTTTCTGGGCCATTGGCGAATGCGCTGTTTTCAAACGGTACCAGCTGCATTCACCGCACGTCGTAAATCTAAAATCTAAAATCTAAAATCGACGAGAATTGCATTCAACAGCCGCCGCGGATTCACTCCGCCCTTCACGTCTTCTCACACAGACAGATATACGCGAAACTCCCGCTGAACCTGTGCAGTTTAATGATTTTGAAGCTGGACTTCCTCAACAGGCCGGGAACATCCAGGGAGATGTTGGTATATCCGGCACGCCACATCACGGCCTTGAGGTACCGGTACCTGAAGCCCGCTTTCCCGGGCGGTTTGCCCGTGTCCAGCACCGAGAATCTCGCGCCGGGCTTCAGCACCCTTGCTGCCTCGGCGATGGCTTTTTCTGGCTCGGGGAAGGAGGTGAATGCGAACGTTGCCAGTGCGGCGTCGAAATGGCGGTCCGGGTATTCCATGGCGGTCGCGTCCGCCACCCTGGCTTCCGCTTTCGAGCCGATGCCCTGCTTTTTTATGCGGACGTTTGCTCTCTCAATCATTTGCTCCGAGAAATCGATGCCGATTACTTTTCCGTTCTTGCCCAGTTTCGATGCCAGGTACGGAATTATCGCGCCTGTACCGGTGCCGATATCGAGAACCAGGGAATCCTGAGAAAGTTCAAGAAGGTCCACTGCCAGCTTCTTCTGGTCATTGACGCCGCCCAGATCGAAGGCGTCATAAAACCGACTCCAGCGGTCGTATTTCTTCCTGACGCGCTCCTTTCGGACCATAACTCACTTCCCGAACCTTCTGGAACGCTGCTGGTATGACCTTATCGCCCTGAGAAAGTCAATCTTCCTGAATCCGGGCCAGTACACGTCCACGAAGTAGAGTTCCGAGTATGCCAGCTGCCACAGAAGGAAGTTGGATACACGAACTTCGCCGCTGGTTCTGAGTATAAGATCCGGATCGGGAAATTCCTTGGTGTAGAGGTAACCGGAAAACATCTTTTGATCTATCTGGTCCACAGTCATTTCCCCGGACTTCACTTTGCCGGCGATTTCCCTTATGGCCTGGATTATCTCCTCCCTGCCGCTGTAGGCTATGGCCAGGTTAAGATTGTAATTGTCATAGTTTTTTGTTCTTTCCTCGGCGTGGGCTATGGCCTTCCTGACGCTCTCCGGCAGGGAATCAATCATGCCCAGTGCCCGGATGCGGATTTTATTCCTGTGAACACGCTCGTCGTCCGCAACGTTGTAAAAACTCTCCTCGAACAGTTTCATGAGTTCTTTTATTTCCCCTTCGTTTCGGCTCAGGTTCTCCGATGAAAACGCGTAGACCGTAAGAACTTTCACGCCGACTTCCATGCCCCATTCGAGAATTTCTTCGAGTTTGTTCCGACCCTTCTTGTGCCCCTCGGTTGGGCCGAGACCGATCTCCTTGGCAAAGCGCCGATTACCATCCATGATGATGGCCACATGTCCCGGCGGGGGAAATTGCTGCACCTCTTTCAAAAGACGCTTCTCGTACTGCTTGTAGGCCGTGTCCGAAATTATGCCGGATTTGTGATAGCCCTGGCTGTCCGTTGGCATTGCTCTGAGAAATGTGACCGGGTATAAAAGATGTTTCTAGAGCAGTGAGAGGTCAGTCTTCTGAAATTTTAGATTTTAGATCTTAGATTTTAGATTTGTGTTGAGAATATGCAACGTCGTCAATCCGTCGTAAATCTACAATCTACAATCCCTAAATCTACAATCGCCCTAGAGCATGTGGACGACAAGGCCCGACCTCAGTTTCGGCTCGAACCAGGTGGATTTCGGGGGCATGACATTTCCTGAATCCGCAACGGCGAACAGTTGGTCCAGCGTCACCGGGTACAGGGAAAACGCGACCTTGAACTTGCCCGAGTTCACAAGTTTCTCCAGCTCTCCGGTGCCGCGTATCCCGCCGATGAATTTTATTCTGTTATCCGTCCTGGGATTGTCTATGCCCAGTATGGGATGGAGCAGGTTCTGCTGAAGTATGCTGGCATCTATGCTTTTCACCGGATCGTCCACCGGGTAACTGCCCTGCTTCGGCTCGAGACAGTACCACTTACCGCCAAGGTACATTGAAAAGGTGTGGACAGACCCGGGGCTAGGGCCGGCATCGGATTTAACAATGAAATTATCCCCCACCAGCTGCAGAAACTCGTTCTCACCCAGACCGTTGAGGTCCATGACGGCGCGGTTGTAGGCCATTATCTTCATGTGGCTCTTGGGAAATATCACTGCCAGGAAGAAGTTGTACTCCTCATTTCCTGTGTGGCCCGGGTTATGGTCACGGCGCTGCCTGGCGACTATCGTGCCGGCGGCCGAACGGTGATGGCCGTCAGCCACGTAAAGGTATGGCACCTTCTCGAAAGTCTTGGAAATGGTATGGCCGTTGTCCTTGTCCACAAGCCAGAGGGTGTGTCTCACATTGTCCGCCGAAACGAAATCGCATTCCGGCTTCCCGGCGCAAACCTTGGCCTGGATGCAGTTTATTTCATCTTCATCGGGATAGGTAAGGAAGACCGGGCCGACTTGGGCGTTCAGGGCCATTATGTGTCTGATGCGGTCGTTCTCCTTGTCCGGGCGGGTGAACTCATGCTTCTTTATCTTGCCTGCTTCGTAATCGTCGGCCGATACCGTCGCAACAAGACCTACTTGGGCATGATTGTTCATTATCTGGCGGTAGAAGTAGAACTGCGGTACGGCGTCTTGCTTCATGGTTCCCTCTGAAATGAATCTGGCCAGGTTCTCCGCGCCCTTGGCATAGACAGCGTCATTGTAAGGATCCATCGACTCGGGTAAATCTATCTCCGGCTTGTTGATGTGCAGGAAACTGTGCGGATTGCCGGAGGCCATCTCCCTGGCCTCGTTGGAATCCAGAACATCGTACGGCGGTGCGGCCACCTTCTCAGCTAGGCCGGGGCTAGGTCTCAGGCCCATGAACGGTCTTACGCAGACCATGGTTTCACTTTCCCGCCAGCTTTTCCAGGACTGCCTCGGCCACCATGATGCCGGCCCTGGTCTGACCCTCTGCGGTCTGGGCGCCGATATGGGGCGTGCAGAGGAGGTTGGGCAGTTCCAGAAGTTTGTTTCCTGTGGGCGGCTCGACCTCGAAAACATCCAGGCACGCGGCCTTCACCTTGCCGGATTTCATGGCCTCGTAAAGGGCATTCTCATCAATCGTTCCGCCCCTGGCAACGTTGAGAATTACGACGCCGTTCTTCATGCTGTCGAACTGTTTTTTGGATATCATGTGCTTCGTTTCCGGGGTAAGCGGCAGATGAAGAGTGATAAAATCGCTCCTGGCCGCAAGGTCGTCCAGAGTGACGTTCTCATACTTGTCGCTCTTGACGTATGGATCGTAAGCAAGCACGTTCATGCCGAATGCGACCGCACGTTCCGCCACTGCCTGGCCTATGCGGCCGATACCTGCAACGCCAAGTGTTTTTCCGTAAACTTCGTTGCCCTTCAGGGTCTTTTTCTCCCACTTTCCGGCCTTGGTGGTATTGGTTCCGGTGATTATGTCCCGATAGGAGGCCAGTATGAACGTGAAAGTCAGCTCCGCAACCGAGATTGTGGTAGCGGTGGGCGTGTTAACCACGACGATGCCTTTTGACTTGGCATGCTCAACGTCGACGTTATCCAGGCCAATTCCGGCGCGACCGATGACCTTGAGCTTAGGCGCGGCATCTATCAGCGCTTTGTTGGCCTTTGTTGCGCTCCTGATGACAAGAGCATCGCAATCCGCTATGAGCTGAGGCAGCTTCTCCTTGGGCTCGTCCCAGGCCTTGAGGACTTCGTGGCCTGCTGCCTCCATTTTCCTCACGCCTTCGGCTGCAAGTTTGTCAGATACCATTATTTTCATTTCACTCACCCCATATGTCGTCTATGTGCCACAACAATGATTTAATTTCATCCGGGGTCCACTCGCCCATGTGGCCTATCCTGAATGTCTTCTCCTTCAGTTCGCCGTACCCGTTGGCTATCTGGTAGCCTCTCTTTCCCAGGGCCTTGTTCAGGGCGCCTATGTCCTTGCCCAGGGTGTTGGTGATGGTTGAAACCGTAACCGATTCGTAGCCCGGCTCCGGGAACATCTCCATCTTTTCGGAGGCCCATTTGCGGGTGTACTCGGCCATGGCCAGATGCCGCTCGTATCTTGCCTGGTGACCTTCCTTCAGCATGCGGTCGAGCTGGTAATCGAGAGCGTACATCAGGCTGACGTTCGGCGTTGTGTGATTCTGCTTCTTCTTCTGATAATAATCATGGATGGCGATGAGGTCGGTGTAATGGCCGCGTCCCGGAACCGAGCGGGCCCTCTCAACCGCTGCGTCCGAGTAGAAAGCAATCGACAGCCCGGGAGGAAGCGCAAAGCACTTCTGGGTGGATGTGAACATCAGGTCGGCGTTCAGCTTTTCCGGCACCAGATAATCCCCGCCGGCAGACGATACGGCATCAACGACGAACATTATGTCAGGATATTCCTTCTTGATGGCCTTGCCGATTTCTTCGATGGGATTGCGAACGCCGGTCGAGGTCTCGTTGTGGACTATGGCTACCGTGTCGTAGTCAGCCTTGCCCAGTGCCTCCAGGACCATCTCCGGTTTTATGGCCTTGCCGAGCTCGACCTTCAGCGGGTCAACCTGCTTTCCGGCATCCCTTATGGTCTTGTACATCCTGTCAGAGAATGCGCCGCACACGCCGGCGAGAGCACGGTTCTTGACAATATTTCTGGCTGTGATGTCCATCCAGATAGTTCCGGATGCGGTCAGGGTCGCCCTGTGCATTTCGGTCTCGAAGAACTTTCCGAGTTTATCGATTATGCCAGTGTACAGTGCCGTATACTCTGCGCTCCTGTGCCCTATCAACCACCTGGTCTGCTGCTGCAGAATCTCGATGGGAGATTCTGTCGGTCCGGGTATAAGCAATCGCTTGTGAGACATAGAATTACCTCGTCCGATATTTGGAAGGCATCTATAAAGGTTTTTCAGCCTGTTCGGAATATTGATTGATTATTCGGTTCAGGCAATCAATCCTGCCGGTGTTCGTACTCAGACCACTCGCCGTTCCGGTGGCGCCGGGCCAGGTCGACGTAAGTGGCAGCATTCTTCCTGGCGTATTCCCCCAGACCGGCATCGGATTCCCTGACGACCTTCCCGGGGACGCCAACGACGAGGCTGCCCGGCGGGATTACGGCGCCTTCCTTGACCAGTGCGCCGGCCGCGATGACGCAGCCGTCCCCAATCACCGCCCTGTTCAGAACCACGGCCTTCATGCCGACTATCACATCGTTACCGATTGTGGCCCCGTGAACCACGCAACCATGGCCCAGGGATACATTGTCGCCTATCTTTGTGGGGGTATCGGTGGTAACATGGATGACGCAGCAATCCTGGATATTGGAATTTTTGCCGATGAAGACTGAAGATTCGTCCCCCCTGACAACCGCATTGGGCCAGATGCCGCAATTCTCCGATATGGTGACATCGCCGATTATCACCGCGGTCCTGTGCACATAGCAAGAGTCATGCACCTTGGGTCTCATACGCATGGTATACATCTATTGAGATAAGAACATTACCGGATGCAATGACAGGTATCCGTGTGCGAGGCAAATAAAAGCCAGACAAAACTATTTATAATCTCGCAGCTTATTCAGACCCGATGAGGACGTATCTCACAGTCATGTTCAGCACCGAGGGAAATCTGCCCTCCGAAGTAGTGGACAGGCTCCAGATGATCGGCTTCAAGCCATGTACAGGTAACTATGATTTCGTTTACGAGTGGGGCAAGAACGCCAGTGTCGATGATACCATCTACTTCGCGGACAAGGTCCACGAGGTTCTCAAGAAGATGGGTGTGCTTTTCCGCCTGGAAACAGACGAGGCAATTGTACCCGACGCGGAAGATTTCTGAGGACCTGTAAGTGGCTTCACCATTGACCCCTTACAAGTACCAGAAAGTATTTTTATCAGGTAATACATGATTGAGCACATGAAAGCCCCACATGAATTTCTCGCTGAAGACCTGGGTGATGGCGATATCACCACCGAGGCAATAGCCTGGGACCAGATGGTTGAAGCCATCATTCTGGTAAAGCAGGACTGCGTCGTTGCCGGGATAGATGTTGCCGCCGAGATATTCGGGCATGTCGGCCTGGAAACCGAAATAATCATCAGGGACGGGGACCTGGCCAGGAATGGAGACATTGTCATGAAAATCCGTGGAAGGGCGGATGCACTCCTGAAAACGGAAAGACTGGCTCTGAATTTTATCCAGCGGCTCAGCGGCATAGCCACTATCACAAGGGAATTGGTGGATGCCTGCAGGGCTGTGAATCCCGTAATCAGCATTGCCGCCACCAGAAAAACGACGCCAGGCCTCAGGAAGTGGGAAAAGGACGCCGTTGAACTGGGAGGCGGTGTTCGGCATCGGGAGGGGCTGTACGACCAGTACCTCATCAAGGATAATCATCTTCGATTAGTCAGCACCATCACGGAAGCTGTGGCCATGGCTAGGGAGCATGGAAAGGCCCCGATTGTGGAAGTCGAGGTCGTTGACATTGCAGGCGCGGAGGAAGCCGCCGGAACCGGCGCCGACATAATCATGCTGGACAACATGGCCCCGGAGATGGCGAGGGAGGCCGCGACCCGCATCAGAAAAATAAACCCCAAAGCGAGGATTGAGATCTCCGGCAGGATAAATCCGGACAACATACTGGCATATGCGGAATTCGCGGACGTCATCTCGCTGGGCTGGCTGACGCATTCCGTCAAGGCAGCAGATTTCTCGCTGGAGATTGTGGAGATTAAGTAACAGTTGATTGGGGCGCAAAGTACATAAACAAGGTTTTATCTCGGGGGTTCCACCACACCTGACGAAAATGCGACGGTGTTTGGAGATTGCGATGCGAAGGATGAAAAAAAAGCAGTCTGTGAACGCCCCGGTAGTGTAACAATCTCGCCTTCGAGCCATAAGCGGCTCTCCGGACGAGCTTCACTACACCCCGTGGCTCAGTTAGGTTAATGGTATCATACGCCCCGGTAGTGTAGCGGCCTATCATGAAGCCCTGTCGAGGCTTCGACTCGGATTCAAATTCCGACCGGGGCGCTGTTTTTATTTATTAACTCAAAAACAGTGCCAATGCCTGTTGAGGAAATTATCATCACCCCAACACCGGCCGCCCCGGTCCAGCGGCTGGTTCCAGCCAACCACTTACATCAACAAATTCAGTCCAACCTTATCGCCACCAGCGTCTCGGTGGACTTTATCCCTTCCATGCACCCTATCTCCTTCATTGAACGCGAAAGAAGCTTGGCCAGGCTCTCGCCCTCCATGGCTATGAGAAAATCAAATGAACCGGTAACGGCATGAGCAAAGGCCACGCCCTCCACGTCTCTCAGCCTGGACAGAATGGACTCGGCATGGCCGGCATCCACCTTGGCCAGGATGTATATTATCTCCAATGTTATTCCTCCCGGGAACTTACTTCATCGATATTGCGCCGTTGGGACATTCGCCCACGCAGACCTCGCAATCGATGCATGCGTCGGCATCGATAACCGCGATGCCGTCCTCCATCTTTATTGCACCGTTGGGGCACACGTCCACGCAAAGTCCGCATCCGACACATTCGTCTTTGTTAACCACTGCTACCATTTGGCAACCTCCATGAAAACGGGAAGGTTTCGATGTTTAAAATTGTTTGCCAATGTCCTTACAAATTATTGGCATTACCTCTTGTATCAATACATTTATAAATTGTATCTTTCATGCCCTATACATGAAAGCGATGTTGAGCATGCTTCTCGCCGCGAGCCTGGCTCTTGGCGGCATCATGCTGGTGGGACCGGCTGAGTCCGGGGAAGTTGTTCCGAGCATAACGGCGCTGACGCCGCATACGCCGATAATCATCGTGGGTGATGCGGATTTTATTGCTCAGGCCACAACAGAAACGTGGAGTGGATTCGGTACCCCAGGTGATCCGTACGTCATTGAAGAGTATGACATCGACTCAACAACAGGCAATGGGATTGATATTTCAAAAACAAATCTAAGTTTCATAATAAGAAATAACTACCTTCATGACGGGGGCGTAAATGTTGGTATTCGATTGTCAGAAGTTATAAATGGCACTATTTTTAACTGCACGATTGAAGGTAACGAAAAAGGAATTGATATCCAAACAAATTGTCATAATATTTCCATATTAAATAATACTATACTCAACACGAGTCAATATAGTATTAATATGATTTTTTCCAGTTACATCAATATTAGAAATAATACCATTGAAAATAGCCAGGTGTACGGGGTATATCTATACCATTCTGACGATTGTGAAATAGATAACAATACTATTTCTAATACTTCGTCAAATGCATTATGGGTAGAATATAACTGTACTAACGTAGAAATATGGAACAACCATCTGAGTAATAATTCAATTGGCATTCACCTTGCTGAAACAATGTATGAGCATATTCATAACAATACCCTTGTGGATTGCAGTATTCACATTCGTGGGGACTCGCTTGAGTACTGGGACACGCATAAAATAGATTTGTCCAACACAGTGAATGGAAAACCGGTTTCTTTTATTAAGAATCAAACTGGTTTAATTATACAAGATGAATTCGGGGAATTAATTCTTGTTAATTGTTCGAATGTAAATATCAGCAATCAGAACATGACTGGCGGTTCTAATGGAATCCTTTTGGGATTTTGCATTAACGTGAATATATCAAATAGTTCTTTTTCAAACATCGGGTGTGGGATATTAACTGATAGGTCAAATGATAATTGCTTTCAAAGGTGTGTGTTTAATAATGTTCAAACCGCATTTTTGATTGTCCGGAGCAATAATAACAGCGTTTTGAACAATAGTGGCCAAACAACTAGGCATGGTTTGGAGATTATGTCCTCTGATTATAATATTTTTAAGAACAATACTTTCAATCACAACAATTCCCTAAACAGCCCCTTTGACAGGGGGCTATATATTCAAGGGAGTAAAAACAATACATTTTCAGATAATATAATAAGTAATTTTGAATTTGGTGTGGACATAAGTGATGGCATGGATATTAGTGCTGACAATGAAATTTATCATAACTCATTTATAAACAATCAGTATAACGGCGTTTGGTTCTTTAGAGATTCATTTGATAATGGATATCCCTTGGGTGGAAATTACTGGTCGGATTATTCAGGAACTGACCACTACTACGGTCCAAATCAAAATATGATTGGCATAGACGGGATTGGTGATGTTGGGTACTTAATAACAGGGGGTGCTATTGACAATTACCCACTAATGCAACCCTATACGGGCCAACTCCTCGGCCCCGACACCGCCCAAGCGCCCTTCGCCCTCAATTACACCCCCAACGGCACCGCTGTATTGATTGACACGGATATCACCATAACATGGAACGAGACAATGAACTGGACGTCGGTTGCGAACGCTTTCAATTACACCGACGGAATCACTACCTGGACATCTGCCAACGGCACCTGGGTGCATGATGATGTCACGAATGTTTCCGTCTACACCCCGGCCCTTCCGCTGGCCTACGAAACGCTGTACACCGTGGCAGTGAACTGCACGGCAACGGACATCATCGGAAACCTTCTGGACCAGGACCTGTCCGACGTGGGTGGGCAATGGCCCCAGGATGTGCTCACATGGGAGTTCATGACCGATGATGAGGCGCCGTACGTTATTTACACCCAGCCCGCAGATGGCCAGTTCGATGTGGACCCGAACAAACCGTTCAAAATAATGTTCTCGGAGAGGATGAACAGAACATCCGCGGAAGCGGCATTCTCCTACACGGACGGAAATCAGACCTGGAACATTACCGACGGTTCGGCATACTGGAACCTGGAACAGACAGAAATGACGTTCACCCTGGACCTGCCCCTGGAAACAAACACCAGCTATACGGCCGAATTGGACGGGAACATCGCCAAAGACATTGGTGGGAAACTTCTGAAAGACGGAAATTATACCTGGAATTTCATGACCTGGGGTGCGCCCCCGGCCCCGAGGATTACCAGCACTTATCCGCCTGCCGGGGCGTTCAACGTGAACGTGAACACTTACATCAATGTGATTTTCGACAGCTCCATGGACACTGCATCGGTGGAAGGCGCCTTCAATTATACCGATGGGACAACTGTCTGGACAGCGTCAAACGGAACCGTGGACTGGTTCTCGGAGAACACCATATTCTCATTCCAACCGACCGAGAAACTGGATTTCGACACCGATTATGTAGTGAGGATGTCCTCCGATGCCATGTCCATATACGGCATGACGCTGGACGGGAACCAGAACGGCGTTTCGGAAGCCGATGATGATTACGCGTTCGGCTTTGCAACCACGGCGGAGCCGCCGGTGGTCCTCTCGCATTATCCCACCCCAAGCCAAACGGGCGTGCCCACCGATCTGGCGGCAATATACATCAACTTCAGCGCGGTGATGAATCTGAATTCTGTCACCAGCGCCATATCCATATCACCGAATACTCCGTTCACGTCGGTATTCACAGGCGGCGGCAGGAACCTGACGCTGGTTCTCAATTCCGGGCTGCAAGAGGGCGCAGAATACAGAATCACTGTCCTTGGAACCGCAATGGACCTGGGCGGCATGAAGCTGGACGGAAACGGCGACGGATGGCCCGGGGACAAGTTCAGTTTTGTTTTCTACACGGAGGGGGTGGAAGTGCCTGAAGGTCCGAAAATCGTAGCCATATTCCCGCTGAACAATGCCACCATACCGGTGGGTG
Organism: Methanobacteriota archaeon; assembly: GCA_013791785.1. Lineage (GTDB taxonomy): Archaea > Thermoplasmatota > Thermoplasmata > SG8-5 > SG8-5 > UBA147. The sequence goes on along the minus strand of VMTD01000105.1, from coordinate 11,251 downwards.
TGGGAGAATTCTATGTGGGCATCAGCTTCAACAATCCCATGAACAGGACGTCCGTCGAAAATGCTTTCAGTTTCAAGAACGCTTCCGAAGCGGTCAATGGCACGTTCACTTGGAGCGAGACCAGCAGAAGCATGAAATTCCTACCGGCAACCCAGCTTGCCTACAACACCACTTACACCGTTACCCTTTCCGGCACCGCGAAGGACGAGGGGGGTCGGTCAATCGGAAATTCCACCAGTTGGCAGTACATCACCGTGACAGAAGAGAAGACCAGTGACATGATGGACTGGCTCATGTACGGACTCATCATCGGTTTGCTGATACTCACAACCATGCTCTACATGGCCAATCGGTCCCTGCGGAGGGATCTCAAGCGCACCAGGGTCAAACTGAAGAGGTTGAAGAGGCAGGCCGGCATCAAGGACGATGAACCTGTCAAGAACACCGGGGAAGATGATGCGGCCGCACCGGAAAAAGACCTCTTAGATGAAACTGACCAGGATGTCGAACCGGAGGAATCGGACCCATTGGGATTGTGAGAAGAATAGGGTGGGGTTGCCCCCCGCCTAGGGTGGGGTTGTCCCTCGGCAGTAACAGAAAGCATCATGGTAAGCTTAGCTCTCTCAGTATCCTGACCCTAGCCGAGGGGTTGTAGGGTGCCTGGGTTGTTCTCCAGTCATGCAAAGGCGTCACACCTCAGTCCTGGAGGGACCCAAAAAAGGCATCCGAATAATCTCGCGGGTAATTAATCCGCGAAACCTTGCCCTCCCGAAGGAGAGCCTGCGCCCCGCTGTAGGGCGTACCTCCGTTTGCTCCGTGAATCATCCTCGCGAAATCACGCATGTCATCACGGTCTTCGAGCGGAAGCATAGAATGCTAGACGCTCATCGGTATTAAATCTATCTAAGGTACGTTTATGGCATTCCAGACCGCGCTGGATGTAACATAAACCCAGAAGCCGCTACCGGGATAGAGTGTGTCTGAATCGTATATTTCTGTGATAAGGCCAGGCGAGTACTGGTCCATGATTTCAACACGGTCCCATGGAACGCCTGCCAGCGCCTGTGACACGGACATCATTTTATGATAGGGATAAGAAACTAGGTTCCAGCCGGGCGAAAGGTTGATGCTGATATTGGAGACGGTGCCGATAGCCACGTAATAATTGGAATTCTCGACCCTCACCCAAACCCCGGTGGTCTGGTTGACTGTTTGAAGTGTGTTGAGCGCCGGGGGGCGGCCAGGGACATTGGATGTCCATTGATGCGGCGCATTGTCCGGCACCCAGGTCTTGGCGGCGGTCCAATCAAGGCCAGCCAGCGCTTCGCTAATGGGAACCTGACCGGTAAGGAAAGGATTGCCGAGCAGAGTCCAGGGATTGGACGTTTCAGTGGCTATTTTGCCTACCGTGTCCTGACAATAGGCAATGTTTCCAGCTCTGTCCACGGCTCTTATCACATAATAGTAACTGAGTAACGAGGCTGACCCTGCCCGGATATCCGAAACGGTTTGACCGTCAACCCGCAGAGCCCTGCCGCCCGAGTGGTTGTACCAGGCATGGAACGTGCATCCCGGCCCAAAAAGGGGCGAGAGTATCTCCACATACCCCAGAACTGAATCCAAACTATAACCTGCACCGCCCATGAGTTTGGTCCATTCGCCGACCCCGGACCGGATGTAAAGCGCCAAATCAATGAGGTTATCATCGGGAAGGTAAAACGACGGCGGATCAGTCCCCGCTACCGGGCCATACGCTGTTACATTGTTGATTTCCTCCGTTTCGAAGATCCAGGGAGTGACACCATTTGGCTGGGTGTATTTTTCCGGGCTGGCTCTTACCATGGGTTGCCTGAAAGCCGAAGGCCTGCTTTCCCTGAATATCTCATAGCCCACGACATCGGTGGAGGATGATGGGGTCCAGGAAAGCGTGAGGTCATCTGCCGGGTCCTGGGGCGTGATGTTGGCGAACAATATACGCCAGTTTGTCCCGTCAAAACCTGAATACCACAATTTGGTTTCATTCCCAACGACCATTGCCGAGACATACGTGGCCTGGAATCTATCTGGTGTACCGATGTCGACACTTGCTTCAATCGCAATTCCCTGGTCTTCCCACGTCAGCCCGTCGGAGGAACTTGCATAGTGTGTCTGGTAGTAGTTCGAACCGACTCGATTATACCACATATGATATGTCCCGTTATCATGAATCACTGTGGGGTATGCAATGATGGCATCGCCCCATCTTTTTCCGGGGCCGCCGGGGGACAGCTGTGATTCATTCTGTTTGACCCAGTTGATGCCGTCACTGGAGTTCGCGTACAGAATGCTGTATTTCAGGCCGTCATAGCCGGTGTACCACATTTTGTATTCATCGGTCTTGATGACCGCCGGCGAGAGTGCATATGTAGCATCCAGGCTTCCGGGCAGCCCCAAATCCAGTACAACACCGTGCTTCACCCAGTTGATGCCGTCGCTGGAGTTCGCGTACATGATGCGCCAGGCTGTGCCGTTGTAGCCCGAGTACCACATTTTGTATTCACCGTCGAATATCACTTCATGATGCCCGACATGCGCATCGTCCGGCTGTCCGGTTACACCGTAAAGAAGAACCACACCGTGTTTCTGCCAAGTGAGACCGTCAGATGAATTGGCATAACTGATATGATAGATGGATGAATTGCTGGCCATGTACCACATCTTGTACTCGCCGTCGCGGTAAATCACCGAGGGGGCGAGTGCATGTTTGGAATCAGACGGGGAGTCTATGTCAAGGTTCAGGCCCTGTTTTACAGCCCCGATCCGGGCTGATTCGATGCCGAAATTTGATGGCGGTTCCGGGAAGACAGCGTCCACCATGAACGACCAGTTGTGGGTGAAATTGTTCCCGAGCATGTCGGCCGCTGAAACGGAGATGTCCACTATCTTACCGTCCGGGAAGGGTGTGGGCGGGGCATAGGAAAAATTCAGGCCCAGCGGTATAATGTGTATTGCCGGCGTCACTTGGGTTCCGTCCACGATGAACTTCACTGACGCGGCATCCACGCTGCCCGGGTCGGTGACCTCTATGGATATGTTCGGCGTGGCGGTGGCATAGCTTCCGTTCGACGGGGTTCCGGGAGTGTGAGAGGGCGGCATTGAATCCTGGGAGCTTATTCCGGCCAACTCCGATACGGCCGCAAGTGCCACCTGGGTGATGTTGGCGCAGTATGTGAGATTCAGCTTATCTATGGTATCGGTTATTCTGTGATAGTTTGGGTTGCTGCCGAATCTCCGTTCTATCAGAAGAATGGATTGAAAATGTGCCGAAAATGAATGATGGTCACTGGCCCATATCCTGCCCGCATCAACGAGCTGTATTCTACTTATGTGTTGATATTTCACTGCAATATCACCCATAAAGGATTTCAGCCAGGAGGAGTTTCCGTTGTTACCTTCATAAATATACACCTCCACGGTGCCCGGGTCCGGGTTGTAGGCTATCATGTCCAAATTGATGACCGCGGTTATGTTCTCTCCCGCCGCCACCGCCCCGGATACATAATTGTAGCTGCCCTTGAGACCCTGCTCCTCGCCGTCGAAGGCTATGAACTTGATGGTCAGGTTGAATTGGTAATCGGACAATATCTCGGCGGCCGCCATTACCGCTGCAACACCGCTGCCATTGTCATCGGCCCCGGGCGCATCCGTCCAGGGATATGAACCGGGTGAAAAGGTATCGTAATGACCGCAGATTATTACTGTTCCGTTCGAGGTGGAAGTTCCGGGTTTGACACCGACCACGTTGCGCATCTTCACAACGGTGTTGAGCGTGAAATCATCATAATAGACATCAAGGCCGTTCCTCTCGAAAACCGTGGCTATGTAATCCGCGGCCTGGTAGCATTTGTCGCCCCTGTACGAATAGCGCGTGCCAACATCCTGAAGCGCCTGGATGTGCTTTCCCATGAGGGATTCGTCTATATTGTACAATATGTTTCTAATCTCATCGGTGGAATTGAAATCCGTGGGCCTGACCGGCACCGAACCATCCCAGTCGTCTGAGGAAACGGGGGGCGAGCCGGTTGCCATAGGAATTGTCATAAGTAAAAAGGATAGCGCAATCAAAACGCTTGCCCACCTGTATGCAACGGTATTCCTGCAAATTTCATTCATTTGAATCTGAAGAAATATATGAACACGGGGTTACTTAAACCTTTTCAGTGAATAATAACTTCAAAAGAATATTTATATGAATGTCTGTTGTCAAGCCCTGGAACGGAACGGCTGATGAACAAGGATAAACTGAAAAGGAGCCTTATCAGCATAGGAAAGGACATATTGGTCGCCTTCGTCATCGTGTGTCTGGTGATGCTGATAATCTTCGCTTACTGCGGCATTTGGCCACCCATGGTCGTGGTGGAGTCGGGAAGCATGCAGCGGCACGATAACAAGAGTGTCGTGGGCGTCATTGACACAGGGGATATGGTTTTCGTCAAGACCGTCAACGGCATCGACGATGTCACAACATACGTGGACGGCGAGGCCACCGATTATTCAAAATACGGAGCATACGGCGATGTCATAATCTACCGGCCAAACGGTCAAACCGAGATGGAGGACGGCACGGCCATCGTGCCCATAATCCACAGATTGGTGGTATGGCTGGAAGTAAATGAGACAAAGGTATCCCAGGACTTCGTTGGAATAGACTACGTCAATTACACCTTCGACGTGCCTTCCCTGTGCCTGTACGGTACAAGGGATGCCATAATCCTGGAGGACTACGGTTTCTGGAAGGAGAGTGTCGTCATCAACCTGGAATGGCTGATGCTTTACTACGAAACACATGATAAGGTGCCTCACGGCGGATATATCACCATGGGCGATAACAACGTGCCGTTCTACGACCAACCGAATTACGAGCTGATACTCCCCGAATGGATAGTGGGCAAGGCCATAGGGGAAATTCCCTGGTTCGGGCTGATAAAGCTGAAGGTCACCGGCTCCAATACCGACGGTGTTCCCAGAAATAGCTGGACCGGACTTTACATTACCATTTTCCTGCTTCTGTTCCTGCCCTTCGTGTTCGATATGGTGGCCCCCAGGTTGTCCAAATACAGGGCTCGAAGGAAGGAGCTCAAGACAGGAGCAGAGGAGAAGGATGAGAAAACCCACCCACCGGCGAAGCCAGATAATACCCTTGCTGAAAAGCCGCCCGGAGAGGCCGAAACAACCGAAAAAGGGCCGGATGGCGGTGCCCCGGGGAGCGATGTGAAATAAGGCCAGAAATATTTATAAGAGGGTGACCAATCTGAATGTGGAAATCATAACATGATGCAAGAACATATAGAATATAACAAAATAGTAACGCACCTGACCGTGGCGCTGGGCATCTTTCTGATTGCCGTTATAGTCCTTCTGCCGTTATCTTCCGCCCAGACTGCCAGGCCCCTCGGTACCAGGGAAAGATATGAGACCATGCCCTTCACATCCAACGACCTGGTCATACCCATGGATGAGATGCAGAACGATACCGTCCGTGCCTTCGGACTGGTGCACGCCCTTCTCAGGAATGATACTATCTGCTACAGATTGATAGGGCCGCCAGACCCGGTCATAAAAACCAGTGAATACCCGCAGGGAGTGAATTATTCCGGCGGACCCATAATCATAAGTGGGCATGATTCCGAGGTGGTTAACGCCGTTCTCGACAAGTTCCCCAGCGTCACGGTTCATAACGTTACCGCTCTCTTCATCTCCACCAGGGTGTACAAGATAGAGCACCCCACGAGGATTCTGGTCATTGGCAGGGAAGAATCGAATATTTACCAGAACAGCTTTTCGGCCAGCCTCCTGGAGACCATGGAAATACCCTATGAATTGATCACCATCTGGCGCCTGCAATGGCTGATATCGGAGTATCCCGTTTCAAACCCGCTTACGGATGCGGACCTGGTCATAATAGAGGATCTGGGCTCCATATTGACAAGCATCGAGTTCCGCGACGCCATAAAGAGCGTGGTCACCAGGGGAGGAAATGCAATATTCATCGGTAAGGCCATGAGAGATTTGCGTTACATATTCCCCGGTGCGATCAGCATCAATACCATCAATCAGAATATAGAGTTCACCGCACAGTTCCTCAATACGGGTGAGTCGCCTTCACAGTACTCGGGACCGATTGAGCTTGATGTGATAACGAGCGATGTCGTTGCCATCACACCCGGTTACGAGGATTTGCAAATAATGCTGTATGCGGAGTATAATAACGCCCAACTCCTGTTTGCCTCCTATTTCAGATATAGCAAGGGCACGGTGGAGATGTTCTCCTTCGACCCGGGCCAGCAAACCGGCGCAATGCATGAGCTGGCTTGCATATTCCTTGGCAACCGTTTCGTTCAGGCACCGCCGGAGAAGCTCCAGCCACCGCCGCCGCTCGGTGCGGATGGAGTGCCGCTTCCGACCGGTACGGTGCCACCACCGCCGCCACCGCCGCCGCCGCCGCCACCGAGCATACCCATGGCGACCACGGTTCCGGCCCAATATCTGTTTGCCGGATTTGCCGGAATTGCCCTGGGAGACAGGATGAAGTCAAAAGTCAAACCAAAAATTGGTGTAAGACATAAAATAAAGGTTCGTGCTTGAGGTGCTGCAATGAGAAACAACAATTTGGTAATCCTGATGGCGTGTTTCGCTATCACTGCAATGCTCACAATCCCCACCGTGGGAGTAATAGGTAACGACGAAATTGGAACCAGGGCTGGCGAGGTTGGCTGGCAGTATGACACATTTTCACAGAACATCCTTGTTGAAGTGGCGCCGGAGGTAATAACCACCAGCGACCAGATAATCGTCACCATCACCTCGAAAATACCAGATGTCTGGATCAAGCAGGCGGCCGTATTCGGCGTCGTTTATCCCGAGGACAGCGTTCAATTTCCGTTTTCATTACCGTTCCAGAAGAAGACCGATACGGTATTCGAGTGCATACTGGAGCCGTTCCCACTCAATGGATACAGGATTGATTTTTACATAGTGGCATACGATTACTTCTTCACACAAATGGACTCCAAGAGCTCCATGTCATTCACCTACGATGTCCAGGGCAGCGGTTGGAGGCACGATTCCTTCGACGAGAATATCTTCATGGAATACTGGCCCCTGAGGGCAAATGCCACCGAGGGGGTGGTCATAACTCTCAGGTCCGTCGAGAATGTCACCATCTCTGGAGCCAATCTGTACGTGATCTATGAAACGGCCGAGGGTGATTCCCGCGAAGGGGGCTGGAACTTCTCCAAGACCAATGTAAATTCAACCGAGATGCGCAGGACCATACCCGGATATCCCGCAGGGACGAACGTCACTTTCTATGTCACGGCCTGGGACCAGTACAATGCACTGGTCACATCGAGAATGTACAATTACAGCGTCATGGGGATTGCCGAATACACAAATTTCCCGTTCGAGTACACCGATTCCGGCGGCAACAAGAACGTTTGGATCCCGGATGATGCCATCCTGGTACCGATGGCCGGCGTGAGCGCCCTTGTTATCCCGCTGTTCATCTATCTTTACGCCATAAACCAGAGAAGAAAGAAGAGGGCTGTTGACCTCATCAAAGCAAAGCAGGCACCGAAAGAGGAGGTGGCACAGGATGAGTAATACAATGATGGCCCACAGGGCTAAAAGTATGTTCGGCAACATGGTGGAAGACGAACGCCGTCACCCCTGGTTCCTGACACCGATACTGTTTTTCATTCTCGGGATATTCGGAGCAACGTGGATACCGTTCTATCCTGCCTGGATGGTGTTCCTGGCATCGGTCATCATAGCGGTGGTGTCCATACGGTTTCCATATCTCGCACTCATCACGCTGAGCATATTTGTCTGTGCTGCTGCGGGTTACCAGTTACCAGAATTCGGCCTGTTCATGGTACTGTTCATGCTCACGGCCCTTGTTGTTTCGCTTTTCGAATGGAAGCTTGGGTATCTGGCTTTTCTCATGATATTCCTGTCGAGGTTCGGCCTTTCAATGATTGTGCCAGTGGTGGCTGCAACCATGCTCCCGCTTCTCCTGTCGGTGGGCGTGCTGGTCCTGGGCGGTGTATTCCTCACTTTCATGGTCACATGCGGCAACCTGACCGTCGCTGGCATGCTGGTGGGCCCGCAGCACCAGTCCAGTTTTATGGTGTTCTTCGAACCGGCAACGTCCAATTTCACAATGGCAGACATAGGCACATCACTTCTCGGAATCCAGAACGCCAACCTGGACATCATCACCAGCGTTATAGGCGATAATCTGGGGCTGTCGGTTGCGCCCATCGTTCAGATTTTCCTGATAGGCGTGGCGGTATTTCTGGTGCACCGGTTCTTCCACAGGGACGTGTCTGATTCGAAATACACAATGCCGCTGACACTGATTCCCCCGGCCATAATCACCGGAACGTTCATCGGATTCTACAGTTATCTTCTGGTGCCCGGAACTGCCGGTTATGTCGCAGGCGGATTGCTCTTCGGGGCGGTGCTTGCCTCCATACTTCTCGGCCGTGCGGGAAAGGAATTCTTCCAGCCGTATTTCACCAGCATAGAACTGGATGCCAGTGTCGGTACAAGAATTTCGGACATGGAGAATCTGGGCAAGAGCAGTTTCGAGCTGGTGGGGGGCCTTGAGGACGTGAAAGAGGACTTGAAGGAGTCTATAATGGTCCCATTGCTCATGAGCGACATAGCCCAGAAATATGGCATTGACCCGCCAAAGGGCGTGCTGCTGTTCGGGCCCCCGGGCTGCGGTAAAACCCTGCTCATGAAGGCTCTGGCCAACGAGCTCAGCGTGGAAATGGTCACCGTGAAATGCTCGGACATCATGTCCAAGTGGTACGGAGAGTCCGAAACGAAGGTCGCGGAGCTGTTTCGCATGGCAAAGGAAAGGAGGCCGTGTATCATATTCTTCGACGACCTGGAGGCAATGGCAAAGCACAGAGACCTGTATGCCGGTGATGACGTGACGCCAAGATTGCTCAGCATCATGCTTGCCGAACTTGACGGTATGGACCATTCTGCCGGTATAATTCTGGTGGGCACCACCAACAAGCCGGAAATGATTGACCCCGCCCTGCTTAGGCCGGGAAGGTTTGACAAAATCATCTACGTCCCGCCACCGGACATAGAGGAGAGAAAGGCAGTCCTCAAGGTCCACCTGATGGGTAGGCCTTTGGAGCCGGATATTGACCTGACAGATGTGATAATGAAATGCGAGAGATTCAGCGGTGCGGATATGGCAAACCTTGCCAGGGAAGGCGCCACAAGGGCCATGAAGCGCGCCATTGACACGGGAGAAGATGCGGTGATTACGGCCGATGACCTGAATTATGTTGCATCTGTCATAAAACCGAGCATCAGCCTTGCCATGCTGGAAACCTACGAACTGCTGAAACTTGATTTTGAGAGGAAGATGCACAAAGTGAAGCGCGACACCGGCCGCAGAGGCGTCGGATGGGACGATGTGGGAGGCGCAGACCGCCTCAAGAAGGATTTGCACGATTACATGCAGCTGCTCATCAAGGAACCGAAGGTACTGGAAGACTTCCGCTTGAAGACCGGAAGGGGCATGATGCTGTTCGGGCCGCCAGGATGCGGCAAGAAACACATAATGCGGGCCGCGGCCAACGATTTGGATTTGACCATACAGAATATCAGCGCCACGGAACTCATCGGCGGCCACACGCAGTTCACGCCGTCCATAAAGGAGATTTTCTACAGGGCCAGGGAAGCCGCGCCGTCGGTTGTTCTCATAGAACACATTGACGTTATAGGTTCCAAGGAGGTCATCGAGGACCCGGAGGCAGGGAAGGTCATGGGCCAGATACTTGCCGAGATCGATGACGTAGATGCCAGGGAGCATATCTTGGTGATAGCCACCACCAACCGCCCGCATCTGCTGCACTCCAGCCTGCTGAGGCCGGGAAGGTTCGACAAGCTGTTCTACGTGCCGCCGCCTGGTATGGAAGCCAGGGAGAAGATATTCAGAATATATCTCAGAGGTATCCCGCTGGCGCCTGACGTGGATGATAAAACCCTGAAGGAACTGGCAGAGAAGAGCGACAATTACAGCAGCGCGGACATCACCGCCGTTGTGGATGAGGCGAAACTCATGGCCGTGATAAACGCCACCGACACAACGAAACGGGTTGTGACAAGGGAGCATCTTATCAACGCCCTGGAGAGGGTGGAGAGCTCCATCACACCGGATGACATCGAATCATCCACCAACTTCATGAAGGTCTACAAGGCCAGGAAGACATGAAATGACAAACACGGAATGGATACTGCTCATAGCGTTCATAATCTATATCTGCCTGACTGCGGTGGCTTTCAAGTATCCGCGAACCAGGGAGCACTGGACCAAGGAAAGGAAGGAAACCGTTCAGATACTCATGAGCATGACTGTTTTCCTCATGCTGTTCTTCCTGCTGTGGTATGTTTCGGCATCGGTGGATTGGCCTGACGCGGTCCTTGTGACGTTCTGGGTCTGTGTGTTCACCTTTGCGGGGTTGGCCATGGTTGGTGTTTTCGCGCCCCGGGGCATCAAGCTGAGATTCGAGAAGAAAAAAGAGGCGAAGGCCGCGAATGAGGACGATGACTGACCTCCGCCTGGCAATGATTCTCAACTCTGGGCCGCTACCGCGTTAGATACGAGAGATTTGTGCAGATAAGGGGCATTAGAGCGTTCAAACGTTAGTATTCAGTGAAATGAAGCTATGATAACGATTGTAGATTGTAGATTGACGATTGTAGATTTACGACGGATTGACGACGTTGCATATTCCCAGCAAAAATCTAAAATCTAAAATCTAAAATTTCAGAAGACTGAACTCTTACGTCCAAACGGAGGATTATTATATGCGCAACATTTATTAAGGTAATAATATATATAGTGTTAGCCGCCCATGGGGCGGATTAATGAGGTGAAGTGGATGGATGTAAAGAATAACGTAAACAGAGTATCCAAGAGGGGAAAAGGGTTTCTGGGCAAGCTGGGACCCATACTTTTCCTGCTTGGAGTGGCAATTGCGATAGTTGTGGGGCTCCTCATAGGGGCCGATATGTTAGACGCAACAGCGACCAACGATACATGGGGGTACATTGCGGCGGCCCTCACCGGACTGGGTTTCCTGGTGGGTTTGATAACGGCTCTCGGCGTCGGGACCATAACCAAGAGCGAAACGACCAATTTCCTCATCGGCACAATAGCGCTGGTGGTTGTGGGAATAGC
>VMTD01000066.1 GCA_013791785.1 Methanobacteriota archaeon | reverse complement strand
TTTTGAAACTGGAAACCAATAGGGGATATCCACTTGTTGCTGCAACAGTTGATTTTTATTAAGTTTATAATTAGGTTCTATAAAGCCATTGAATTGACAAGTTTCATCAGAAGGATAGGATTTTTTTTGAACTCTAATGTTGATAAGGGTGGATGTTTTACCCCTTTGTTCCCATATTGCAGATGAAAATGGGTGCATATTATTGCATTTTTCACATTTAATGTTGTACATATCGTTAATTTTTTTGAAAATAGAGTATTTTATCTTTTCGTACTCTTGCGTTAATAAATAAAGATTGATTGGTGTTGCATTAACTTTGGTTATAAATGTTGCCATTGGGTTAATGTCAAGTGCAATAATTCTACGTTTTTCTTTTAATGCTTCAATGACAACTGTACCAGAGCCACAAAAAGGATCAAAAATAATATCTCCTTTACTGGTTTCTAATATTTTTTGTTTAATTTCATGGAGTGGTTTCCTACCCCAATATGGGTGTGCTAAATCGTTCCAATCTTTACCCAAGTTGTGTCCTCCATATCTTTATTTCACTGTGATTTATTCTAGCTAATCCTCATTGATTATCACCTCTAAATAACTATTGCCTAATAATATGTGGGGTATCACAAACACAACAGATTATTTTTACAATTCTCTGATAATTCCGGATTTCGGCAAGTGGAAGCGGGATGCCAGCGGCAGAATAGTGAAATTCTGATAACTTAACAATCCAGGCCTGTGTTGGGGCGCATCAAATATTCTAAAACGGGAACAGCAGAATTATCAGGTTACCCACAACCGCGCTGAAAATTATTCCCAATGTCATCGGAATTATGAAAGGGTCCTTCGGCGTGACCCAGATGCGCTCCAGCCCCTTGGCTTTCAGCTTGGCCAATTCCACTTTAACATCGTCCGACCTCTTCGGGAAGAGCACGAGAACGACTTCGTCTTCTCTCACGGCCTCCATGGGCCATACAAATTTTTTGGGCACATCTTTCAGGTCCATGCGGTATCCCAAGAACATCTCGGGAAATCCGAAATCTTTTCTGACTAGGTTTCGGAAAAATCGAATGAGCGGCCCGGAAACTGCATGTATTATGGCGGCGTTCATGAGTATGAGGAAGGAGAACGGGAATGTCATCTGGATGAAATCGACAGCCCGTTCAGGATATGCCAGGAAAGGCAGTCCCGAAATCAGCGGGTAGAACGGGAACATGAGGGCCAGTGCCATCATGGCCTTCGCATCCGCGCCGCCGCGTATGACTCCGAGATAATAGAACGCCTCAAAGGTCAGCATCACAGCCGGTATTGCAAGAAGCGCGCCGGTTTCCATTGTCAGGCCTTCCCCCACGACCATTGCCAGGGAGATTATCGCGGCAATTGCGAGGAGAAGTATCGGTGCCGGATTCACTTTCCCCTCCCAGTATATCGGTTCCCTGTCCCAGAACACATCAAAAAATATGATTGCCAGCGGTATGAATATCAGAAAATGTGTCAGGCCGAATTCTCTCCCGCCGGCTTCGGCAAAAAGCATCTCGAATGCCAGCAGCCCCATGCCAATGATGCCGAGGACTATCCAAACTCTGTTGGCAACCTTCCTGGTGCGCCAGTCCATTACCGACGCTGCAGTCATGAAGGCCAGTGCGATACCCAGCCTTGTCAGGGAAATAATTTCCTCCATCGCATTTGTATCTGTTCCAGGGTATATATAATTAAGCAGGTCGCGTAAGAGTTCAGTATTCTGAAGTTTGTTCGTTAAATTGTAGATTTTAGTGAACAGTGAATAGTGAAAAATGAAAAACTGAGTTTTGTCCTTGAGAGCTGATTCTCCACCATTTACCTCCAAACGTCACTTTTCACTAATCACTTCCCACTTTTCACTACTTCATTTCGCTGACCACTTACCAGGTCACCGCCGCGGTTGGATTGTCCCGTCTCGGGGGAAATTTTAATATGCTATGCCTATATCCTTTCAAATAAAGGTTGCATTCACATGAGATACATGAAATTGGTCACGATATTGCTTATCATGTCGGTTCTGGCAGTTGCATTAGCGGCTTTCAGCCCTTCTGCAAGCGCCACCCCAGGAGACCTGCATGTATTTCCCCCGGCGGTCACTTCCATGAATGCGACGATGGACAGCACGGCAGTTTACAGATGGGGCATTTACAACAATGGCACGAACCCGCACACGGTTCTGCTGGACATCCGCGACGGCGATATGGGCTGGGAAGCTTCATTTTCGAATGAGGATTCTTATGTTCTGATACCTCCGGGCGAATTCGTCCGTGTGGAGTTGATTGTGACCGTGCCCAACACAAGGGATTATCCCATCGCAACTTTCAATGTCACGGCAACAGTCAGGGATCTTGTCACCGAGACCCTGTGGACGAAGGAATTCGGAACCGTGACGACATCAATAATCGGCGGCGCCTATATACCACCCACCAAGGTACTGGGCTGGTTCGATGACCCCCTGGGGAACTTCATCCCCGAACTGGACAATGAGTGGGGCGTTTTCCTCACGACCGTCACCGTTTGGCTGTTAATAGGCATCCTGATATATTTCATACTGGACCCAGTCGTGAAACAGGTCACCAAAAAGACCAAATCCAATCTTGACGACAACATACTGGCCATCATCAAGGGCCCCATATTCTGGATAGTGTTCACCTATGGCATCGTTTCCTCGCTGGGCGTTCTCAATCTCAAATGGATATACATCAATTCGCTGAATATTCTGTTCCGCTCGCTTCTGATACTTCTCTCCGGGTGGATGGCCTACAGGATATTCAAGGATATTCTGCTCTACTGGGGCAAAAAATATTCCGAGAAGACCAAGACGACAGTCGATGATGTCATGTTACCGCTGTTCGAGAAGCTTGGAATGGTCGTGATTGTCATAGTTGCCGTAATTCTGACGCTCAACCTTTTCGGCGTGGATGTCACCATGCTGGTTGCCGGCATGGGCGTTATGGGTTTGGTAATCGCCTTTGCAGCCCAGGACACGCTGGGCAATTTCATCAGCGGCATGTTCCTCCTCACCGACCGGCCGTTCAAGATAGGTGACATTATCCTCATGGAGAACGGTGATTACTGCAAGGTCCAGCAGATAGGTATGAGGAGTACCAAACTGTACAACACATTCGACCACGACATGATAATCCTCCCCAACAGCAAGATAGCCAACGAGAAGGTGATTAATCTCACTGAACCGGATAACAAGATGAAAGTTCGTATAACCGTGGGCGTTGATTACAGCACAGACATACAGAAGGCAAAGCAGATAATGCTTGATGCTGCCAGGGACCACAAGGACGTGATTCATGAGGAGGATAAACTTCCCTTCGCCAGGCTCATAGATTTCGGTGATTCGGCTGTCATGCTCAAGCTCTACACCTGGGTTTACAATCTGGATGACCAGTGGCGTGTCGGAGGTGAACTCCGGGAAGAGATTTTCAAGAGGTTCAAGAAGGAAGGCATCAGCATTCCGTTCCCCCAGAGGGTGGTTCATATCCGCAATGATGATTGAACATGTCCTCGCCCACATACCGCGACTTTTAAGTCTGCGGATACGGGCGCTTTCAAGCTGTTCTTCTGCGAGGACTTGTTCAATAAAAGTGCTCCCCATCTATTCTGAAATTTCAGCAATCTGGAATAAACCTGAATGAGTTCTTTTCTCTATGAAATTACGAAATTCAGGGTGAAAACTGAAAGGATACCCCACACTTTAGCGTTGGGGAGCACTCATTTTCGTGTCAGCGTTCCCAGTGATAGCAATTAAAGGGCAACGCCAACGCGCGGGGAAGGTTTTTATAGTTGCACCCTTATATAATCATTGATAGGTATGAAGGGAAACAAGTTCATAATAGTCGCACTGGGTTTCTTCCTGATGGCGGGTCTTTTCGCGCCGCTGGCAATAGGAGAGAATGATTCGCTGAACGTCGTAATGACGGTAGCGGACAGGAATTACAGCGTCGGGGATACTATCACGATTCAGCTCAGGGTCTATGACAAGGGCGTTCTGACCGATGCCCCGGACACCAGTAATGTCTATGTCGGAATGAGCACCCATCACAACCACAACAACCCGTCGAACCTCACCGTGACCAAACAGAGTACCGGAATATACCAGACAACCTACACGGTAACCGGTGCCAACAATAACAACCACCTGTACTTCTTTTACGAGGTAACCGTGACGAACGACTACGAGGAAGGTGAACTCGTCATCCATGTCTATTCCATCCAGGACAAGGTGGACATAACAATCGGCGGCCAGGAGAGTGTTCCGGCATATCCCGGTGACGTGCTTGTCGCCACGGTTCTGGTGAGAACAGGCGAGACACCCATACCGATCACCGGTTTTACTCAGCTTTATCTGGAGGCACCGGACGGCACAAGGCAGAATCTCTCGCATACCATAAGGGAAACCGGAATTTACGACGTGAATGTCATAGCCCCGGCGGTATCAATCAGCGGCTTATACCAGGTAGTGGCACAACCCCTGGGTGTCGGGGTCACCGACAGGGCCTACATTCACCTTAATGTGCTGGATGTCTGGTATCACAAAATTTCAACGTCCGGTAACACCGTTTCATTCGAGGTCTGCGTGGCCAACAGCGAGGGCGCGCCCGTGGACGGTGCCAATTTCTTCATCCAGAGAATGTGGTCCAATGCCATTTATATGGGCGTAACCAATGCATCAGGCAAGTCTCTGGTTCACGTGACTGACATCGCGGGGTCTGTGAGTTTCACCGGTTATGTGCTTGCAGGCGGCCTCAACCAGACCATCCAGGGGGCGGTTTTCAACACCGTGGCAGAACAGCCGGATCACAACGATTTCGACATAATGTGGGAAGGCACAGAGACAATCTTCAAGCCCAACACCCAGGTGACAGTACCATACGGCGCGTACGACGCCAGGGTTCCGGCGTCCGGCAAGACCATATTCTATTACGTTACGGCAAGCGGAACCGACTTCGCCGTTTTCGGAAACGGCGGCAACCATGTTGAGGCGGTCAGGGAAGTAATCGCTTCCGGAAGCGTTGTCACTGATAACCTGGGCAAATTCAATATCGCTTTCAGGACACCGACAGTTCAGTCCGCAATCAGCGTCAGGCTGGAAGTTCCCCTGGACAATGCAGATTTCCAGGGCCGGGATTATGACCTGGATGATGATAAATACTACGCCGTGTGGGATGGTGTTGAGTTCTACGCGTACCAGGGAAAACTGGACGGCGACGGCGGAGTATCGCTGAACATCGGCAGTTTCCAGCCGGGAAAGGCCGGCCAGGTTACAATCAACCCCGATGCGGCACTCGGAGATCCGATATACGCCTTGTGGGGCGTGGGAGAATCCTCCATCGAGGACATGGCCAATTACGACCCCGAGTGGATGTGCTGGGTGCCTGCCGGAAGCGTAATACAGCTCAGCATTGACGAGGATGGCAAATACCAGGGCGATTTCCTGTTGCCGGAGTTCATTGAGGATCAGGATGTGACTGTTCTGGCAGGATACGTTGACTCCGACGGAATACCGCACTTCGACGCGAAAACCGCATCTCCGGGCAGCGACCTACCATGGCTCTGGATAATCATAATCATCATCATAATCGTGGCCGTAATCGCAGTAATCGCAGTAGCCAAGGCAAAGATGGTAATCTAACCAAAATTCATTAATCAGTAATGGCATCTCCCTCGCATGGGAATAGACCTTTCTGATTTGGTGGAGCCGCGCCCCTGCTCACTCAAGGACTTCAAGGCCAGGGCCATAGCCATCGACGGGTACAATGCACTTTACCAATTCCTTTCCAGCATACGCCAGGCTGACGGGTCGCCGCTCATGGATTCCAAGGGCCGGATCACTTCACACCTCACCGGCACGTTCCACAGGACTGCCAATCTCCTGGAGGCAGGCATCAAGCCAGTCTACGTTTTTGACGGAAAGCCCAATATTCTCAAGGCCGGGACGCTACAGGTGCGCCGCCAGCGCAAGGAAAAGGCCCAGGAACAGTGGGAGGAGGCCCTGAAAGCCGGGGACATGGAGACCGCCAGGACGAAGGCACAGCAAACATCGAAACTCACCAGGGACATGGTGAAACAAGCGAAGGATTTACTGAATTACATGGGCGTGCCCTGGGTGGATGCCGAAGAAGATGGCGAAGCTCAGGCATCTTACATGGCCCAGAAGGGGGAAGTTTATGCCGCCGCATCCCAGGATTACGATTCCCTGCTGTTCGGGGCGCCGCTGCTGGTGCGGAACCTCACCCTTTCAGGCAGGAGAAAAATGCCCAGACGGAACGTTTACGTGGACGTGGTCCCGGAAATTCTCAAACTCAGCGAGGCTCTGGGAGCCCTGGGCATAACCAGAGAACAACTCGTCGACATGGGAGTTCTCATGGGAACAGATTTTAACCCCGGTGTCAAGGGCATAGGCCCGAAAAAAGCACTCAAACTGATAAAGGAATTCGGCAGCGGGGAAGCCGCTATAAAAGCAAAGGAACTGGACGTACCCAGCTTCCACAATGTCCGCAAGATATTCCTTGAACCCAAGATTACGGACGATTACACCTTGGAATGGGGGACAATGGACAGGGAAAAAATCGAGCGATTCCTGTGCGATGATTTCGAATTCTCCGGCCAGCGGCTCCAGTCCGCAATGGACAAGATAGCTGAAGGGCAGAAGACCAGGGCGCAGAAATCACTGGACTCGTGGTTTTGATAATCCCGCATCGTAAAAGCTCCCTTGATGTTTCTCATGCAAAATCCGGATTCTTATAAATACATATTGCCAAAATCGGGCACCGATAAAATTTATACCATCCATGCATTACCGCATTTGGAAGGTCGAGACCATGACTAACGTTCCGGACAATCTGAAATACACCAAGAAGCACGAATGGGCCAGGATAGAGGGCAATCGCGTTACAATCGGAATAACAGACCATGCGCAGGGCGAGCTAACAGACATAGTGTACATCGAGCTTCCCAAGGTCGGTCAGGACGTTGAGGTCGGCACTGAACTTGCGACAGTCGAATCAGTCAAGAGCACCAGCGACATTTATTCTCCCGTGTCCGGCAAGATCGTGGAAGTTAACAGCAATCTCGAGAACTCCCCTGGGGACATCAACACGGACGCTTATGGCAAGGGCTGGCTCGTGGTAATCGAGTGCGCGGATGTCGCGTCCGCCGAGCTAATGACGGCGGCGGAGTACAAGGCATTGCTGGGCTGAACCCCGTTGGTGAGGCCCCCACCCCTGACGAGTAAGTATTCAGTGAAATGAAGCAATAACGATTGTAGATTTTAGATTTTCGATTGATTTACGGACTTATTGACTGGCCGAAGTGATTAGTGAAAAGTGTAAAGTGAATAGTGAAAAGTGACGTTGGGAGGTAATTGGTGAGAGAATCGGTACTCAAGGACAAAAATACTCAGTTATTCATTTTTCACTTATCACT
>VMTD01000099.1 GCA_013791785.1 Methanobacteriota archaeon | reverse complement strand
GTGGGGTATCCCTTTCAGTTGTCAAATTGAATGACAATGCTTAGTTTGGCAATAAATGTCATTCAATAATGTTCAAGCTTACTCGAATCACACAGACAGTGGGGAAGCCCTTAATTGAACAAGTCATCGCAGCAGAACTGCTTGAAAGTGCCCGTATCCGCAGACTTAAAAGTCGCGATATGTGGGCGATGACATGTTCAATCATTTCAAAGAAAAAAACGGATTCATACTCGCCGGGGGTGTGGCACGTGGTGGTTGACGCAAAAATATACTAGGTCTTCGAAGCCATCATCACTACTGATTCCCTCTGATATATCTGGCCCTCATGCCGAACCTTTCTCTCCAGAAGCTGGAAGTGCCTTACCTCAAGACCGGTTTTCTTAACCAGGTCATCGAGTTCCTTGCCCAGGTAGAAGCGCCATACGAGGTCATCTTCCCGGAGGAATGTGCGCGGATAAATCTCGCTGCCCTTGCCGAACCTCATGTCCCCCGGTGTGAAGACCTCGATGAGGACCATTCCGCCCGGGGCCAGCACCCGTTTTATCTCGTTCAGCATCAGCACATCGTCCCCCGGAATTGCGTGAGTGAGAACGTGTCTGGAGAATATCGCGCCGAATGTATCGGTTTTGAAAGGCAGAACGCGGGCATCGGCCACAACCCTGTTGATGCGGGGATTTTTCATGGCCAGAGTGTCGAATGATGAGACGGCGATATCAGCGCAGATGAGGTTACCGCAGAGCGGAAGAAGGACATCGACCGTGTTTCCGTCGCCGGACCCCAGTTCCAGGACATTGCCGCTGAGGTCGAGGAATTCCGCATAGCCGGCGAGGTCGAAACCGCCCCGCCACTGTGTGCCTTTTCTGACGTAAGAACGGTTCCACGCCAGGGGGTATCTTTTCACATCTAACTTAGCCGGAGAATCCGCCATGCACCGTACATATTGTTCTTATCATATATCTGTTCGTAAGAGACCACTGATGTGAAACCTCTTACAAAGGTAAGTGGTCAGATAATCACATCTGTTATTGCTGAATATTAACTTTTGAAGAATGACCACTTATATGTGTTCCGAAATGAACAGATGGTAAAGGTGCATGGCATTGCGGCGAAACTTCCTCTCCACCAATATTATCTGGAAAGGAGAGGTAGTTTCAGTCCAGCCATTCTCCGTCATCCACCCATTCCTGATACAACCGTACACCCGAGAGGGCCAGGAGCAATGTGAAAAGAACGGCCAGAAGTATCGGGCCGATGCTCCAGTCGCCTTTCAGAATCAGCATGACAAGGCACACTGACCAGGCTA
Source organism: Methanobacteriota archaeon (assembly GCA_013791785.1). Lineage (GTDB taxonomy): Archaea > Thermoplasmatota > Thermoplasmata > SG8-5 > SG8-5 > UBA147. The sequence continues at coordinate 27,031 of VMTD01000099.1, read as the reverse complement.
TGGTAGATGTCACGCTCACGGCACGGCCCTTGGGGTTGAGGACTATGGGGGAGTTCATTTTTCCGCCCCCTTTTCCAGCACCATGCAGTAAATCCAGCCGGGGCCATTGATGTATTTCTGGACCTTCCACCCGGTTCCTTTGAGAATATCCTCCAGCTCGGGTTTGGACACCATGAGATAATCGAACCAGGGCGTGCAGTATTTCTTGTATCTGGCACGTATCCGAACCTGGCCGGACATCCTGCCGCGCTTGCGGTTCCATGCCTGGTACTCCAGATGGTAGGGGGCTTCGGTCTGGTAGATGTCCATTGTCTCGGCGATTATGAGAGCGCCGGGGCTTGTCATGCCGTAAAATTTACGAAGCAGCCATTTCGCCCGTTTCGGATTGGCAAAAAGACCGAAGTTATTGCCCATCATGATTATTGTGTCGAAAGTGCCTAATTTGCTGGTAACAGACGTGATGTCCATGAGCTTCATCTTTTTCAGGCCGCGTTCCTTGCAGCATTTCAGGGCCATTGGAGAATTGTCTATGCCGAGAACATCAAGGCCCTTGCCCTGCAGGTAAATGGAATGACGACCGCCACCACAGCCTATGTCGAGCACACGACCCCAGGCATGGCGCAATGCCCGCTGCTGGTGCTGGGGCCATTTCTCGAATTCCGAGAGGTAGGAATCCGGACCCTGGGAGACATCGATGTAACCGTCCTCCCTTTCGATTACCTCGTCAACGTCCTCGCCGTGGAAATGGTCGTATATACCGTGGCCGAACGCGTCCTCATGGTCCTGAAGCATAACATTATCGGGATTGGAAAAGCGCGGAGATTATAAAAAATCATCTGAGATGGTTCATTCGCCGATAAGTTTGGCTATCTCCTTCCTGGTGGCGCATCTGCAGAAGAAACTTTCACCGAAGGCAAGGGCGAAGGAGCAATCTTCCGGCTCGTCTTCCATGCATTCAAGAAGCGATTCCAGGCCCATTATCTTGGCCTTGCACAGTTCCTCGGGCCTGGTCTTGTAACACCAGCACCCCACCGGGCAAGGGGATGCGCGGATTATCTTCTCAAGTGTCCTGAGCTTTTCCTCGTCCACGATGTAAAATAAACCTTGCTAGAATATAAAGATGAGGCCGAATTATGAAAATGTGAAATAATCAGGACGCTTTTTACCTGATTATTACCGCGCCTTCCGCTTTGCGAAAATCGGAATCCAGGGAGAGCAGAGTTTGACCTATATGTCTGGCACTTGCCAGAATTATTCCGTCTATCAGGCTGAACTTGGCAATTTTCTGAGACCTCATCTGACGCTTGATGTTTGACGCTTCCACGCAGATGGAATCGTTCAACGGTATCAAGTGGACTATCTCCTTGAGTTGGGTTATCCGTGTTTCTGAATCCGCACAATTAGCAAGGCACCAGTCGTTAATCTCACCAAGCTGGACAATTGAAATGAATATCAGTTCGTCATTTATGTGTTTAAGTATAATGTCTATTCGACGGTCATCGTCGCCCAGCATCAGCTCGACTATCACGGAAGTATCCAGGAACATCAGTAACGGTCCCCTTTGTCGCGCTTGAACCGTTTCTTCCCCTTCTCAACACCGATGAAAGCAGACATCTTGGCATTCCTTGTGGCAATATCCGAGCATGGTATGGCAATCTGGATGATGTCCCCGACACCGAACCCCAATTCACGGAGCAGTTCGTTCGGAATGATTATACCGAGAGAGTTGCCCAGCCTTCTGACCTTTGCTTCGAAAACTTCGCTCATGAATTTCGTTATAACGTTATAACTATATAATTGTTTCCTGCAAATGTATCAAAATCAGAATTCAGATTTCATACACTGTGCCTTTGAACAGCCAGACATCGGGTGTTGCATCACCGGTTCCAAATAATGGGTCTGCAATTGCGGCTGGCATCTTTTCCACGTAAACCCCGAAGTTGATGCGCCACTGGCCCATGTCCTTTCCTGCGAGGGCGGCGAGAGCCGGGATGTTGGCCTCGATTCGGCCTGCGAGTTTTATCGGCCCCATGTCCTCCTGACTTTGCACTGCAGACTTGACCATGGCCGGCACCTGGACCATTGCATAGAAATCCAGGCGGACGAAAAGGTGTTCAGGTATGTCAGCAGATAATTTCGGATACTGGGCAGGCTGATTTGGCTTGCCGAACTTGGCCAGGAATGCGGAAACCGAGTCGATAACCCAGCGCAGTATTGCGGCGAGAGTTTCTCCGCCCTCGATGACGAAGCTCAGGGTGATGCCCCCGCCCCCGGAACCGGTCATGTCTGTTAACATCACATCCAGGAATAGCGAGGTCTCGACCACTGATTTTGCTACGATTCGCAGTACATCGTCAATGAACCTCTGGATGAACTGCGTCACAAGTTTCACAATGAAATCCAGGGAGAGTGCCAGCTGGTCTTTCAGGTTCTGCCATGTGGCGTTGAACGCACCCTTGATGAGGTTCCATACCAGGGTCTTGAAACTGATGTTGATGGCGGCATTCTCCGAACCGATTGTGCCGTTGTCAAAGACCCATTTTCCGGCCATGGAAAGATTGACTGCATTTGGTGAGCGCTGCCAGGTCATCTGACCGCCGCTCGGGCCTATGAGAACGTCCCCGACGAATTCGCTATCTGGCTCGGAAAGTAGCGGCGTGGAATCCACCTTTTTACCGCCCGGGTCGATGAGTTCCAGTTTGAAATCTTCTGTGGGAAGTGTGATATTTTCATAATAAATCATGAAATAACTTCCCGGGTCCAGCACCATGGTGGAGTTGAAGGTTTGATTTAATTTCGGCATCTTGGCGGAACCCAGAACCCAGCCGTCCAGGCTTATTTCCGAATCCGTTGGATTGCACAGTTCTATCCACTGATTGCCCCGGTCCAGGCCCCTGGGGTTCAGTTCTACCTCGTTTATTATCACGGTATCCGATTCGATGCCTCTCAGGGTGTAGAGTATCTCGAGACCGGCATTCACAGACGCTTTCATACCAAGGAAAGGAATCGGTATGTTGGAGAGGGCCGCACCCACGCCCGGGATATCGTGCAATGAATAAGTTATGGAATCGTAGCATTCCACAACAGGAATGAACAGTTCCAGGGCGAAGCCGTTTCCCAGGCCGTGGCATTCCACAATGTGTTCCTGAAGTACCATGAAAGGGTCGATTTTCGTGTCCAGCATAAAGCCGGATATATTCACCTTGCTCCAGAGAAGCAGGTCATAATTTACATCGACTGACTCAGCCACTTCGTCCGAGAGGACCACCAGGTCCAGACCGATTTCCAGCCCCGCACCGAGCAACATTCCTTCGGTCTCGATGGACATGAGCTTGCCGCCCTTTCCGGAACTGGCACTGTCCAGTTCATCCGCAGAAGCGAATGCCACGATGAACTGAAAGCCGAACATACTGAACCTGAATGTCATGTCGTCAGGCAGCAAGTCAATAATCCAATCCACGATGTAATCCAACACACTGTCGGCAATGTCCCTGAGAAAGTCCTGAACTGTTTCAACGAGAAAACCGATTAAATCCGTTATGAGTTCCATGATGTCCGATGCATAGCCCAGGAGCGTGCCGATTATGTCGGCGAAGAAATCCACCACCATCATTATCTGGTCGATTATCCAATTGATGGGGCCGGCGATGGTCTCCCACACCCATTCGAAGAAATCGCCGATGATATCGAGAAGTTTTCCCACGTCCCCGGCAAGATCATTGGTACTTGTGTAATTCACCCCCACAAGGTTCCAGCCGGAATAAGCAAGAATCGGGATGTCCAGGTTTAGAACGATGTCCTTCTCGATGACCGCGGGCATGTGCGTCCCGTTTCCCATGTATGGCATGGAACTGCTGGACACATGCAACCGGACGGTTCCGGCAATTGTAACATTCCACCTGTTCTCGAACGGACGCTCGTTGAACGTGACCGCATCGGTGTAATGAACCCCAGTAGGTTCGGATATACCTGTGGCCAGCACGCTTCCTGGAAGATTGGATGTATTCATACCCGGGGCGGAGGGAATTGCAGAAAGAATGCCGCCCGGCTGGCGGACCGAAAATGATTCCGCCCAGACATTACCGGTATCGACAGCACTGGCATACGTGCCTTCGTACATCTCGAAAGGCAAGAGTACATTCGCATCCGAATAAACTATTTCCGGGGAGTACTGGGTATTGGACACTTCGCCGCCCCAGATTATGCCCTCCAGCACGTTGAGGACCATATCGTGTGCCAGCCCGACCAATGCGGACGGGTCCTGGCCGATGAAGCGCTGGAGTATGGTATCAGACATGCCGCTAACCGTTCCCTCCAGGGCTTTAATGTAAAGGCCATTGTCCGGACTGCCGAAATAGTACCAGGCAGCTTCGGTGGTCTTCAATTTATCATAAGCGGAACCGGTATGAATATCAAGGTCGGAATGCAATTGAACGGTGTTTTGCCCGGACAGCATCCGAACATAAAGAGCGGTATCTGGCAGACCGGCAGAATCGTACGGAAGTATATCATCCGTGAAACCCCTTTCATGGCCTATGCTGTTATAAATGTAATAACTCTCGGAAAACTGCGCCACTGGCACAACAGATATTGACGAATTCGACAGAACAGAATCGGAAAGAGAAACGAAAGCACTTTCCAGTGTTTCTGTTTTATCAACAACAGTATCGTAATTCATAGATACGAATTCCATGAAATCCAGGGTTAGCCGGGACTGTTTATCTGTGAGCACGGCCAGCATTGAATCCAAAATACCCGGGTTTTCCTGGAGGTAATCTGACGCATCGGAAATGACCTCCGACACCATGTCCTTCAGGCCTTCAAGGACTGATACTTTGTCTTTGGGATCAATAGCGAACTTACCGTCCGCGTAACCGGACAGGGAAAGGGTCTTCTGGCCGATGAAATCTGTTATTATGCCGGATATCTCGTAAGTTATGTTCTTGACAGCATCCCTGATGGTATCATAGATGACGTCCTGCTGAGTTGAATAATTTGAATCATAAAATGTGCTCCAGAGCGCAACCATGTCCGGACTTTGTCTGACGATACTGACAGGTAAAAAATCTACCAGATATTCAAGCGACCGGGTACGAGCAGACAGATTCCGCAATTCCAGGTTTGCATTCCGCAATTCGCCGATATGTATGCCGTCAGTGTCTAGCAGAGGTGTTGAAGTCTCTGCAAGTAACTGTGTGAAATTCGCCCTGTAATCATATACGCCGTCCACATACTGAATTACATCGAAAACAGCCAGGTCCGTGGCCGAAGCAGGGTCATCTCCTACAACTACATCTGTCCTGCCAGTATTTTCCGGCGGCCACACATACATTGTCGCCAGATTGGATATCCAACCGGAAATTTGTTCTGCCTCCTTCCGGTTCTCGCCGTCATCGCCCCATATCATCTGGGTAAGGGTCTTTTTCATGTCTTCTATTAACTGGCTGCATTTCTGCACGCTTTTGTAAATGGCATTGGCGATATCCATCACACCGAAATAATCCAGATACTTCAGGATGAACTGGTCGACAATGGCATTGAATGCCTGTGCCAGAATTATATCCACTGGAATTTCCCTGGTCCCAAGGCCGGTGTAGAGAGCAATTATGTCAGCCGGGTCCAGAGTTCCGCTGTTCAGGTAATCATCAACGAGAGAACGGAGATTCTGGCTTTCGGCACCCAACCCGAGCGTTTCCAGTTTCGCAATAACAGAAGCGTCATAACTTCTGAACAGCCGGGCAGTCTCCAGCAGCATTGCAATGTTGGTTGCCAACTGAACGTCTGTCATGGTGAGTATCTCGGAAGTGTTTCCCGGAGCCGCATCCAGACCGGAACCGTAACCCTCCAGCACCCTGAACTGGGCCAGTGTGGTCAGTATGTACTTGATGGACCGGGCCAGGCCCATGGTGTCGGTGCCTGCCGCTGTTTCCAGCGCCTGCATCTTGGAGTCCATCAGTGGAAAAGGCGAATTGATGCGCCGTTCAAAGGAAATCGGGCGTTCCATAGCCGCGCCCGAACGGACGTTACGAATTGTGCAGTTACCGTAACCGACGACCACATACCTGGCCAGGGCGGTTGTCTCATTGAATTGCTCGGTAGTAACAGTATCCAGAACCTCAACTGTGCTGTTGGTTTCGACTCCGTCGCCGTCGATAAGGGTAATGTTCTGTTCCTGAGTTTCGTTGGACGGCACCAAGTCCCAAATGCCCTGCTCCTCGAGGAACACGGACGATGAGAAATCCCTCACTTCCACATTGTAAGGGTCCACGAACAGCGGGAAATTATCTCCCAGGTACGCGGAATAGTTCTCACTGAAACAGGCATCGAGCATGGACTGGTTGGAGAGATGCTGGGTGGAGGCGACCACAGCCCTTGATGCGATGTAAAAACCTTCCAATGCCATTCTCTCCTCCACCTGATGCATCATTGAATTCTGCCTTGACACCTCGGCACCGATTATCCGTTCGCCGGCCTGCTGGCGCTGTATCCCACCCAGATAGGTGATGCTGAAAACAGACAGCATCAGAATCAGAACCGCCACCATGGCGAATGGCACTCTGGCATTCTCGTCGCTGGATAACTTTCGGGGACGCATCAAATCACCCACACGTACACGGTTATGGTTACTGATGACCCGGACAGATAATCGGTGATGATAACCATCTGACTGGCAAATCTTTCAGAGGGCAGTTCCGATGCCTGTGATATGAATACGGCATCGCCCGCGGCAATTGCAAAGCCCATACCAGGCCTGATGAGATTGCTGCCGGCTTCCAGTATCCTGGCCTCGTAATCGAAAAAGTCCGGCGTACCGATGCTGTTTTCCAGAATGATTGCCTCGTCACAGAGCAACTGGGCGATGCGGATTCCGGCTTCGCTGATATTGATTGTTTCACCGTCGGCATTCATGTATTCCATGCCGGCGATTTCAACCGCCAGCATGGTACGGGCGAAATCATCGGCATACTGCCGTTGAGAAGTGTATTCGACATTTTCCGGCTTCACGGAACCGGCCGAACCGATGATTACCGCGGATGCAATCAGCATCACCGTCATGAAGAGAATTGCATCCACCATTGCTAGCTGACCCTCGGAATTCATTGGCCGGCGCTTCATTCCGCAGGCCTCCAGATTGTCACGGAAAGCCTGGCTGCGCCGATTCCGGCGGGCTGCATCACGTTAACGCAGGTGTTGAAACAGGCCGCATTCGATCCTTTCGGCTGTTCCGCAGTAATAATTTCTCTGTCAAACGTAATATTGCCGGATTCCAAATCCAGGCACTGAATGGAGATGCGGTATTCGAAGCCAAACAATGTGGTGTTGAATTCTTCCAGCATCTCGGCCTCAGAGATATTCTGGAGCGCAGAATAATCATAAACACCCGGATGGCCTTCGACACAGAGCATGGATGAGGATGAGACCATGCCTGCAAACGTTGCACAGTCCTCCTGCAGAGAAACATAATCATCGGAATCGTCCCAGGACATTGTCGCATGGGCGACGCTCACGGAGAAAAGAGAGATAGCAATCAAAACAACAAGCAGGGCTGGTAGTTCTTCAAAACTGCCTGCAACAGCATCGTCTCCCCACTTTCCCGACACATTCCCTCTCGGGCACCCTACAGGGCGGCCGTACTAATAGGTATGGACACACCCCAGAAAAACAGGGAATGGCCTACTAGCCCGCCTCGGCCCAGCGGCTGGTCCCGGCCAACTCCCAAAAGCACGTTTCCTTAGGTTTTATGGCAATAGAGCGCGCGGCCGTTTCTCAATTGTCGGCTAGGCTGGGTGCCGTTGTTACCCCGCCCTTACAGGCGGGGCTTCACAGTTGAAGATTGCAAAATGCACCATTTGTTTGGAAGAATATCACTTGATGCCAGAATGTTTGAAAAACCCCGCCCTCACAGGCGGGGCATGCTGATGGGAGAATGACGTGCTGGTTTGTATGTCGAGGCATGGGAATGTTGCGGACCATCTCCCTAAACCCGCCCAACAATCTTCACCCTGACACCTACCAATTCGGCCCAGCGGCTCCGGCACCGCCCTGGGCAATCATGCCCCGTCTGAATCGCTTCTCATGTTATCTGGAGGGCGGGGTACTCGCCATCGAATTCGGAAAATTCGATGTCGTGTGACACGATTACCGCATCATCCTTTTAACGCCCCGCCTGTGAGGGCGGGGTTAGCTTAAACCGGCGCACATCCCGGCCAAGTAGCTGGTTCCAGCCAACCACAAAAAGTATGTCGCCTGTTGCTAATTTAGCGAACCTCTTTATCATTTCAGGTATTCCTTGGTAATCTTTATTGCGCAGTATTTTCCGCACATAGTGCAAACATCTTCATCATCGCCCTTGCTAGGTTTTCTTTCCTCTCTTCTGGCCTTTGCATGTTCCGGATCAAGACAGTTTGCGAACTGGGCATCCCAATCAAGCTCCGCCCTGGCTTTGGAGATGGCAATGTCCCTGTCCAAGTCTATTCCCCGGGTGATATCGGCGGCATGAGCGGCAATCTTGCTGGAGATGGTTGCTGTTTTTATGTCCTCCGCTGTGGGAAGGCACAGATGTTCTGATGGACTGACGTCGCATAAGAAGTCGGCGCCGAAATACGCGGCCAGAGCGCCACCTATTGCGCCGGTGATGTGATCGTAACCCGGCGCGATATCCGTGACAAGCGGCCCGAGAACGTAGAAAGGCGCCCCGTCGCAAATTGCCTTTTCCAATCGGACATTCGCCTCTATCTGGTGAATCGGAACATGGCCCGGGCCCTCCACCATTGCCTGTACGCCGGCCGTTCTGGCACGCCGGACGCATTCGCCGAGGGTCACAAGCTCACTTATCTGGGCCGCGTCCGTCGCATCGGCATTGCACCCGGGGCGGAAACCGTCTCCCAGGCTGAGAGTGAACTCATACTCGTTAGCCAGTTCCAGAAGGTAATCGTAATTGGCGTAGAGCGGATTTTCCTTGTCATTGTGGAGTATCCAAGCAGTGAGGAAAGAACCGCCGCGACTCACGACGCCGGTGAGGCGTTTCGACCGTTTCAGTGCCGCAATGCTCTCCTTGGTGACGCCGCAATGCACGGTCATGAAGTCCATTCCGTCCTTCGCGTGAGTCTCGATGCCCTTGAAGATATCATCTTCAGTCATGTCAACGACGGCGCTTTTCCTGGCGAATTCCAGGCCGGCCTGATAGATGGGAACGCTGCCCACCGGAACGTTCACCGATTTCAGAATTGCCCTGCGAATCTCGTCGATGTCGCCACCGGTGCTCAGGTCCATGATGGTGTCGGCACCGAATTTTATTGCGATTCCGGCCTTCTCCAGTTCATCATCCAGGTTCGCGCAGTCCTCGGATGTTCCGAGGTTCACGTTAACTTTCACCCTCAGGCCCTGACCGACGCCTACTGGTGTTGGCGCATGCCTCGGATTCCAAGGAATCACTATGCGCCCGCTGGCGATGCCCCGGGCTATTTTTTCCGGCGGTAAATTCTCGTATTTTGCAACGGCCTTGACGACATCCGGGATGCCGGTCTTGGCCTCGGTCATAATGGACATTGTGAAGTACTATTGCCTGACCCGATAAATATCTATCTGTTTTCAGAAAATTCACGGATGCAATCGCAGGCAGCTTTGTAGGGGTCTATCTCGCGTTTCAGTATCCTGGCGACCAGAGCATCGAGCTTGGAACCGTCCATGACCTTGTCCAGGATTATCTTCGATATCTCGCCACCGAGAATGGAGAGAAACTCCTCCCGGGTGCGCTGATGGTTGAGGATATCCAGTTTACCACTTGACTTGAGATAAACGAGATGGGACTCTATGCCGTCCCTGAGTGCCACGATGCCATCGGAATTGCTGGCAATCGTCCTCAGTATGGGCGGCGTCCATTCACCCGCATCGCTCAGTTCCAGCATTGCCCTGAGTTCCATTTCTGTCCTGTCTGCGCCCTGCCGGTCTGCCTTGTTGATGACAAAGATGTCTCCAATCTCCATGATTCCCGCCTTTATGGTCTGGATATCGTCGCCGAGGCCAGGCATCTCCACCAGGATGGTCGTGTGAGCGTGGGATGCAATTTCCACCTCGGACTGGCCCGCGCCGACTGTCTCGATGATTATCTTGTCCATACCGAAGGCATCGAGAATCTTCACTGCATCACCGGTGGCCCTGGAAAGGCCTCCGAGATGGCCCCGGGTTCCCATGCTGCGAATGAAAACATTCGGTTCCGTATTCAGGTCGGACATGCGAATCCTGTCCCCAAGAATGGCGCCGCCGGTGAACGGACTGGAGGGGTCAACGGCAATTATACCGATTCTCTTGTTCAATAAAAGATAGGATTTCACCAGGCGGTCCACCAGGGTGCTTTTTCCTGCACCGGGTGGGCCGGTAATGCCGATAATGTGGGCTTTTCCGGTGTGGGGGTGAAGAATGCCCAAGGCCTCCACAGCAAGTGGATCGGAATCCTCCACCATGGATATCAATCTGGCAACGGCCCTTCTGTCGCCTTTCAGTATGCGGTCAGCGATTTCCATCCTAATGCTTCCTGATTGTATTTTTGTGATAATCTATTATCTCATCCAGTGGCGTCCCGGGACCGAATATTACCGATATGCCGGACTCCTTCAGTGAAGGAATATCTTCCTCCGGGATGATGCCGCCGCCGGTGACAATTATATCACTGGCATCGTTCTTCCTGAGCAGATCCATTACCCTGGGAAAGAGGGTCATGTGCGCGCCGGAAAGGCAACTCAGACCGATGAAATCAACATCTTCCTGAATTGCGGTTTCCACTATCTGTTCGGGTGTCTGATGAAGGCCGGTGTAAATCACTTCCATTCCCGCGTCCCTCAGCGCTCTTGCGACTATTTTGGCGCCCCTGTCATGGCCGTCCAGGCCCGGCTTGGCAATCAATACCCTGATTCTTCTTTCGCTCATGTTATCAATTCCTTAAAGGGATAGAGGTAAAAAAGGTTGCCGATATAACGTAAGTGGTCAATCTTCAAATGTTATAATCACACAATAACAGATTTTATTTTCTGGCTGGCTGTTATAATCTGTTCCTGTGTCAGCTATATCAATATTTCATAATTTATTGGCAGTGCTATCTGTAGCAATAGATGAGAACTTGGGGATGCGGACCACTTACCGTTGTAAGAGGCTTCACATCAGTGACCTCTTACGATGTAACTTAATGTGCGAAAAAGGAATTTCATCATTGCTGGGGGTCATCCTGAATATCGACATTCAGTACATCGGGGTCCCTTTCCTTTTCCAGCTTCTCCAGTGCGGCCCTCTTTTCCTCGAGCTTTTCCTCCAGCATCTTGTACCATTCCTCGGTCTCTGACTTGAGTGCCTGCCTTTCAATCTTTATGCTCGAGGATATCAGGGTACTTTCTGCAAGCACCCTTCCAAGAATGGAACCGAGAAGAGAAAGCGGAAGGACCAATATTACGGTCAACATGATGTTTTTCGTGAGGTCAACGAATATCAGTGTGCCGGTTGGGTCAATGACGATACCGAGTATGAGGGGCGAGAACAGAGTTAACACGACACAAATGGTGGCTGTTATGGTCATGAGAATGGTGCCTATCACTGTGTTCACTGCATCTAATTCGGATGTGACTATACCCAGTATCAGGCCGCACATGAGCGGGCTGATGAACATCACCGAACCGCCCGGATTGAAGGACGTGGCCCAGGCCAGGAAATTCGTGGAGAAGAAGAAGGCGACTATTATGCCTGCGGACATGGACCAGACGAGCAGTTTCAACCGGTTCATGGAGAAGAACATGTCTGTTTCGGTTTCGGTATCAGACATAGATTATCGTCTCCTGGCTAACATGCCAAATGTATAGCTTGTCAATATCGGTCAAATCCGGATAATCAGATATCCTGAACCACAGAAAGCCGCTGATATATGCCAATAGGGTATTGTCACCATCAAGAGCATACTCCAGTCTTTCCGCGTAAATGGTATTCGGCATTATGACGTGAAATATCTGCACTTCCCTCTGAGAACCAGCTGGGACTGTGCCGTTTCCGTCATTGGTGGAACCCGAACCGACATAGCTGTTCGAACTGCCGAGACTTGCAGAATCCATATCCACAAAGGACATATATTCCACCCGATGAATCTCTATATCGAGGTCAGACGTATTGTTCAGGGTCACCGTAACCGTTATGTGGACTTCTCCTGTAGTATTGTTAACAGCGAATCTCAACGAAGTGATATCTGCCTTAGTGGTTACCAGTGTCTCGGATATCTTGGAATATTCCGATGCAAGATAGTAAAGGCCGCCGGCTGAGACCAGTGCGACAATTACCAGCAATACGCCTATGATATTGGTTATGCTTGGAGCATTTGGTCGTTTCATTTTACCTCGGATTTCAGCCTATTCCGGCTTTTCAGCATTCCTTACTGTTTCCTCGAAGGTCGGTACACTCGGCACGCCGAATGAGATTTCGCCTCCGAAATGGCACTGCACGAAGTGGCCAGTCTTGACTTCCATCATTTCCGGTTTCTTTTCCTTGCATATGTCCTTGCAATACAAGCATCTGGGGTGGAACGGACAACCGGTTGGCAGATGTATGGGGGAAGGCAGATCGCCCTTGATTTCAGTTCTGCCTCTGCGAATCTTCGGATCCGGGATTGGTACTGCTGAAAGCAGAGCTTTCATGTATGGGTGATACGGGTTCCGAATCACATCCTCGGCTTGGCCGTACTCCACGAGATTGCCCAGATACATCACACCGATATAATCGCTCATGTATCTTGACACCGAGACATCGTGGGTGATGAACAGGAATGGAATCTTGTACTGGTTTTTCAATCCCAACATCAGGTTCATGATTCCGGCGCGGATGGAAACATCCAGCATGGAGACGGGTTCGTCTGCCACGATGAACTCCGGCCTGAGTGCAAGGGTTCTTGCGATTGAAACACGCTGTCTCTGACCGCCGCTCAATTCGTGTGGGAAACGGCTGATGTATTCCGAGGCCGGTTTCAGTTCGGAATATTCCAGCGCCTTTGCAACCATGTCCTCTCTTTCCTCGTAGGAATCGCCCACACCGTGGACTATCAGAGGTTCGGCAACAGTGTCAAACACAGTAAACCTGGGATTCAGGGATTCGTACGGGTCCTGGAAGACCATCTGCACCTTTCTTCTGTAATCCTTGAGTTCCTTGCCTTTCTTGGGGGCAATGTCATCACCGTGGAAGAACATGTGGCCGGACGTCGGATCGTCAAGCCGAACGAGCAAACGCCCGGTGGTTGTCTTTCCGCAACCGCTTTCTCCCACAAGTCCAAGTACCTTTCCCTTCTCGATTTTGAAGGATATGTCGTCGACTGCATGGACATAGAGAGAGTCCTTGTTTATCAGGGATTTCAGCATGCCCTGTTTCACCTCGAAGTATTTTCTGAGGTTAACCACATCGATAATTACATCAGATTCGGCCATCAGACCACCTCACTAAGCTGACCATTGAATATCTCCAGTGCAAAATGGCAAGTCGAGAAATGGTTCGGTTCCACTTCCACAGCATCCGGCACCTGTTCCTTGCATATGCTCTTGGCATACTTGCACCTTGGATGGAACCTGCAACCCGATGGAGGGTTGGCCAGGTCCGGGGGAGAACCCGGAATGGAGTATAGCGGTTTCTTCTCGCCCACTATGCTTGGGAAGGATGCCATCAAACCGATTGAGTATGGATTGGACGGTCTCGAGAATATGGCAGCTATGTCTCCATACTCCATGAGCCTTCCTGCATACATTATCGCTATCTTCTTGGCGACCTCCGCAACCACCGAGATATCGTGGGTGATGATTATCATGGCCATTCCGAGTTTTCTCTGAAGATCTCTAATTTCTGCGAGAACACGGTCCTGCATGATGACATCCAATGCCGTCGTCGGCTCATCCGCGATGATGAGTTTCGGGGAGCATGCCAGAGCCATGGCAATCATTGCCCTCTGCCTCATACCGCCGCTGTACTCGTGGGGATAACCGTCTATCCTACCCACGTCCAGGCCCACCAGCTTGAACAGTTCAATCACTTTCTTTCTGGCTTCCTTCTTGTTGACATTCTCGTGAGCGAGTATGGCCTCGGCAATCTGATCACCGACCTTGTGCACAGGGTTGAAAGCGTTCATGGCACTCTGGAAGATCATGGATATTTCCTTCCAACGGACCTCCCTCATGACCTGGTCGACGTATTTAGCTTTCTTTCTTGGTGAGAGTGCGTTTTCCTCATCGCTTCCGGCGATGACTCTGCCATCGAAGGTTATCTTTCCTCCGACGATGTCACCGTTTGGCGGAAGCAATCTGGTTATTGCAAAGGCAGCGGTGGTCTTTCCGCAACCGGATTCGCCCACCAGTCCCAGGGTATCGCCCCTTTCGAGCTGGAAGGAAACGCCGTCAACTGCCTTCACTTCGCCCCTCACGATGCTGAAATAGACTTTCAGGTCTTCAACTTCTAACAGTGCCATGTGCTCACCTCCTCCTCCTCAGCCTGGGGTTCACAATCTCGTCGAAAGCCCTTCCAAGCAGGAAGAATGCCATACAGACCAGTGTGATGCAGATACCCGGAGGTAGCAACCACCACCAGTTCGTCAGTGCATTGGAGTGTTGTACGTAGTTCAGCATCATGCCCCAGGTCATTGTGCTTGGGTCTCCAAGACCAATGAAACTCAGAGCAGCCTCGAACAGGATTGCACCGCTGACCGCGAAGGTCATGTACAGAAGTCCGAGGGGCAGAACGTTGGGTGCAATGTGCTTGAACATTATCCTTGATTTGCTCGCACCCGTAACCCTGGCAGAATCGATGAACGGCCTTTCCTTGAGGCTCAGCACCTCTGCCCGAATGACCCTTGCCACACCGCCCCAGCCTACCAGGGAGATGATAAGGATGATATTCCAGATACTGGGGTTCATTATTGCGGCGAAAATTATGAGCAACGGTAGTGCTGGCAGAACCAGAATCACATCCGTGAATCTCATCAAAATGGCGTCAATGCCCTTTCCGTAATATCCGGAAACAAGACCGAATATGACACCTATACTGATGGAGAAGAACGCGGACATGAAACCGACCAGCAGTGCAATTCTTGAACCGAGCACCGTCTGACTCAGAATGTCGTGTCCCTGGGAATCCGTGCCCAACCAGTAATAGTTGCCGCTTGGCGGCGGCTGGTACTTGGATTCCTCTGCGCCCTCGCTGGTTACCCAGGTTGGGGGCAGGGGCGTTATGACCGTTCCCGCTGCGTTGTAGGAATACATCCTTCCAGCGGTAGGGGTTCCGTCGGGTTCAAAGAACACGGTTGCAAAAACCACGTCAGCCTTTGAGAGATGGGGGTTGTACAGATAGGAGGCCGGATGTCCCATGACGACGCCGTCCACTGTTTTTCTCCATTTCACCGAAGAATTGGCAGCCGAGGCCATGCAATACAGTATGGTGAAATCATCGGATGGGTCAGTAGCGGTGTCGTTCAGATTAATTGCAGTCACGAACAGGTACTGGGTGAACTGCCAGTCATAATAGGGCACAACGTTAATGACAGTATCCTGAAGACCGATTCTGGTGTCGAAGGCAATGCTCTCGTTAACAGACTGGGTATTGACGGAATACACGTAACCCGTGGATGATCCGATAATTATCTGGCTACCGTCGGGAAGTATGTCAATGTCGGTTAAATTGCCACCGTCGATATCACCACGGTCCTTCAGTTGGTAACCATTCTTGGTTTCTCTGCTGTCAATGTCAATGTGTGACCAGAGTTCTTTGGCTGTACCGTTCAGGCCTATAATGCAATGAACGAATCCATCACCGGTGGTCGCATAAACCACCGGGGGATTGCCAACGGTAACTGGAGATGTGGACCAGTAACCATCGGTCACCCTGTAAACAGCATCGTTCCATTCGGGAATATCGAGGCCGCTGGCTACGTCGATTCCATAGAGCAAACCGTCATTGGTGCCCACATAGACATATTCTCCGTTGTCCGAGACAGCAGGGGCTGTCAGGGAAACATTGGATACCTGCCTTTCCCAGAGCAATATGGGGCGGGTCACGTTCCACGAATTTGTCACCGGATTCCATTGGGGTGTTGGACCCTCGAATGCATAGAGGTAGCCATTCGTGGTGGATGCGAAGATGAGGTCGTACTGGTTGAAGGGATTGTCCTTCAAATCCTGCCTGGCACCCAGTCCTACTGGATAACCGCGATAATCATGGTAATCGACACCCACAACGCTTCCGTTAAGCGGATGGTACCATTCTCTTTCCCCGGAGGGTGCGAAATTTGCCCAGTTCTCCACGAAACCGTCCCGCAGAACGTATAGGCGACCGTTATCGCAGCCGAAAATGAGTCTTAAATCAGCCTCACCGGCATTTGTGCCGCTGCCGTAATTGTTCACGTTGACCGGGGTATTTATCTCGGAACCAGTAACGAAATTCCAGACGCCTCTGCCATCATCAGGGTCATAAGCATATAGCCCATAAGGATCTATTAAATTACCTTTACCCCCCGCGGCGTAAAGTCGGTCGGCATACTGGGCCGTACCGGGTGCGGGCCGCATTCTGTATGTGACACCTTGCATGAAGGGCCCGGTTGTGCGGACACCCTCATCACCGTTGAAGTAGGGGGTAATCTCCAGAATATCGTCATCGGGAGCCCACCAGTCCATGGGGTGCCTGAGTCCCAGGTAGGGTGATGTCAGGGCCATGACTATGAAGAATATCATTATTCCCAGACCAACCATACCAATCCTGCTGTCCTTGAAGAGAAGCCAACTGTGTTTTATGGAGCGCCTGTAATCCCTTATTTTTTCTTTAATCTGTTTGCTTGAAACCATAGTAATCACCTCACAGCTGCACCCTCGGATCCAGCCACGCATATAGTATATCTGCACCCATGTTTCCGATAATGGTGAGCAGCGCCATTATGTAGAACGCGCCCTGAACCACCGGGAAATCCTTTGAAAGAGTACCCTCGATTAGGAGCGTTCCCATGCCGTACCAAGAGAAAATAGTCTCGGTCAAGACACCACCGCTGATTATGCCGCCGATGGACATGGCCATTGAAGTGACCACGGGAAGCATGGCGTTTCTGGCCACGTGTTTGTAGACCACGGTTCTTTCCTTCAGGCCCTTGGCCTTTGCCGTGATTGTGAAATCCTCACCCATAACCTCGAGCATGGCTGCTCTCATCAGCAGAATTGTTCCGGCCAGGCCAAGAACAACAAGGGTAATCAGGGGCATGACCAGATGATGCAGGACGTTGAGATACCAATCCAATCCTTGAAGGGGAGCTCCGGTCACCGGGTCATTGCCACCCATCCCACCCAAGGGGAACCAGCCAAGTTGGGCATAGAACACCCATTGCATGATAAGTGCGAACCAGAATATTGGCATGGAATAGAAGAACAGTGTCACGACAATAGTTCCCATTTCCATGACGGTGCCCCTGCGCCAGGCAACTACCACACCAATCAGTATTCCCAGAATATATGAAACAATCATGGCCGAGCCGAAAAGCAGCATTGTCGATGGGATACGTTCGATTATGACCTCCCACGTGGACCTCTGATACATGTAGGATGTGCCGAAATCAAAGACCAGCATGGTCTTCATGTATATCACGAATTGCTCTGCCATTGTTCTCATCTCAACATATGTCGGGTGTGTGAGGCGCGAAGTTATTACTGCCCCATTCGGACTAACTATTGTTACTGTGATATCGTCGCACCTGACCCCTTTGGAATTGAGGGCTGTGGCATTTATCCTGAGCCTGAGGTTGCTGAGTGGGAAGGGATATTCCGGGGAAACTACCTCCACACCATCAGCGTTCAGGGACATTACAATCAGATTGCTCAACACGGGAGACGTCGAATCGTCATCCTCGATTGGCGCAGGCATTACGCTGACCGAATTCACAACTACGGGCAGACTGGCTGAAAGGTTTCCGATTTCCACAATGAATGACAATATGCCGTTCTCTGTGGCAGTATAGGCGCCTGTGTAATTAACAGTTCCAGTCATTGCGGTAATGGCCTGGGTGGTGGTTTGATCCGACATCACCATGGAGAATGAGGGAGTACCGCCATTCACGTTGGCGGAAAGAGAAACCGCCTGGTTCACCAAGGGATACGAATAGATGTAATTGGAAGATGGAATATCCGCCGATAGACCCCACAGCTTGGCGGTCTCTGTGCCGGTTACACCATCGAATTCCACTGCAGCCGTTGCCACGTTCCTGGATCGGTCGAGAACGTTGAATGATATCTGGAAATCCGAACTGCCGCCGGCCCCCATGGAAAGAACCGTGGGTGTTGAGCCAGAGTAGTAGAACGTCCTGTTGGCCTCATCACTCATGTTGCTTACAGGTACCAGTGGGAATGTTTCCGTGAAAAGGACAGGAACACCGCCATCCAACACGAGGTTGGGGCACAGAATTGTGGCTTCTACGCTGCGTATTGCACCTTCATCGTGGGCTATGAGATAAAAATCAGCCTTAGCCCCTATGGCGGCCGAAGTAAGGCCGACATCAGTGACAGTCGGAGCGACATAATCAACATCTTCGGGTGCGTTGACATCAAAATATGTGGAGAATGAATCCGCCTGCCCAGCGTCATCAACAGCTTGGACGGTCACCGAATACCTCCCAATCATTTGGGGGTTGTAATTCACCATGGTGTACTCACCCGGGTAATCTGACCAACGACCGAAACCGTATCTGACCAGCACAAGGTCAATCTCATTTTGAGTCATCCGTGGATTCATCATCATGCCGGCTGCAGCGCTGCCAGGCATCATTCTGAAAAGGACGAACAGCAGGACTAGCACAATGAGCACAGTGATAATCATGTGTATCGTTCTTTTCACCAGATATGTTCTCAGTTTCATTCATATCATCTCCGAATTTTGCGTATCATAGACTGAATTGGAAAGGGATAAGGCCCGGTTTCCCGGGCCGATTCTAAATTACTTTTTCTTTCTGCGTATCACTGCGTAGCTTACCGATGCCACCACCAGTACAGATGCTACAACCAGAACAGACGGGAACGGCACCCCTGGCTTTTCTGGTGGCGGAGCCTTGTCCACGATGTTCAGGTTGATGCTGTTCACACCCGTGATGTTTGTATCCGTTGGGTGTATTGCGATGGCAGTCAAGACATATTCCTTGACGGAATCGTCATCGTCCGGAAGGTCGGTTGCTGTGACCTTGAACGTGGCTTTTCCATCTGCATCTGTCAGCAGTTCCTCGGGGTCTATCACCGGAACGTCGGGAGATATCTTCAACGCCACGGTGGAACCGGAAACCGGGTCACCGTTCTCGTTGGTCACAAGAACCTCGACAAAGGTGAAACCCAATGTTTCATCCTCGGTTATGTCCGGGGATATCACATCCGGGTCAACTGACATTGTGAGTGACAGGAAAGGCGCACCTTCGGGGAAGACCTTTATCAAGGTCAATCTGCTGGGCGCTGGGTCATATTTGACATCGGTAGGGCCCGTGTATTTGGCTTCCTTTATCTGTATGATTGCCTGTGTTCCATTTCTATTGAGTTCAGCCATTGTTTCGATATACTGATCCATGAGATTTTCATAATTGGGGTCCAATGGGTCAGGGTCAGGAAGAGTGACATGTGGCGCGGTGAAGGTAACGTCGAACTTGCCGTTAGAACCTGTTACGCCTTCCTCGGCAGACAAGGTACCAATCGATGCGTTCAGCCATACCTGAGCACCCGATAGTGGGATTCCGTCCTGATCTTTAACCAATATAGAAATAGCTTTTGCCTCATCCTCCAACGCGGCAGAAGGCGGACTGACGAACTGGGCATTGGTCTTGAATTCGCTGGGCGCCTTGATGTTCAACAGGGATTTCCAGTTTAAAATCGAGCCCGAGGGACCGACCACCCAACCGGTGAACTTGTCCGAGCGGTATGCCTCGATGTTTGTTCTGAAGTACAGCACATCATATGGTAAATCGTAACATACGGATGCCTGGGCTTCAAAAACCAGGTTCTTTCTCTCATCCTCGTCTCCGCTCCTCCTTGCGGCGTCAATAACGGCGTCAAAGGAGGTGTTCTGGTAGCCGGGGTAGTTCTGACCGACCTGGATGTTGCTGGAGTGGAAGAACGCCCACAGGAAATCGGTGGGGTCACTGCCAATCCTCCATCCAAGGATGTACATGTCAAAGTTTCTCTGGTCAATGCGGTCCACGATCGAACCGAAGTCCATGGCAATCGATTCCGCATATATGCCGATGTCCCTGAGCTGCTGGGCGATCATAATACCGGCCTGTGCCCTGATAGGGTCATAGTTGGCTTCCGGAGTGAGAATTTCAATTACCCCGCCGGCCGCACTGCCGATGTTTGATTTGTCGGGATTCACCCACCAGTTGCCGTTGCCAGCTGCTGCAATTGCGGCAGCTTTCCCAGCTTCATCCGTTTCTGAAGTGGCGCCGACAATGGTACCGTCAGTCTTCTTCACCTTGTAAAGGGCATTAGCCAATATACTCTTGGCCTGGTTGGGATCAAAGGCATACCTTGGAATGGTCGTGTTGTACCATGTGCTGATGGAACTGACCGGCCCCGCGCCACCGATACCGAGATTGAGAAGCAACCTTGTTACAATGCTGTTCTTGTCGATGCAGTGGGCGATGGCCTTCCTGAGCGGTTTTGCAACGTCACCCTTCAACGGGTCTCCGTCCTTGTAACCGAAGGAGGTCTTCCTCATATTGTAAGACAGATAGAAGAAACCCTGTTCCGGGGACTGCATAAGGGAGACACCGGGTTCATTGGAGAGGTCCTGAACGAATGATGGGGGAACAGACCATGCGATGTAGTCTATTTCATTACTCTTCAAGGCCATAACTGCTTGTTCTGCTGTCTTGTAAATCTTGTATGTTATGGCGTCTATGTTGGGCTGAACTGCGAGTGTCTCGCCGTATTCATCCAGCACGTAATCGGCATATTTATAATCGTCCCTGAAGAAGTGCTCACGGAATGTTGTGACCTTGGACAACTGGCCTTTGGTCCAAAACTCGAACTTGAAAGGACCATTGCCTATCGGAGGTATGTTCACGTATGATTGGGCCGGAGCTACTTTCCATGAAGATGTAGCGCTCATATCGTAATCTGAATCGGACCATATCCTGGCGCCATCCTCATTCTGACCGGAAACCTTGCTGCCCCATATGTGATAGGGGAGCAGGAAAGTGGAGATAGTGTCTCTGAAGAAACCGGCATATGCTTCCTGGAGTTCGAATTTCAGAGCGGCCTGGAGTTTGTCGGAGCTTTCATAGACTTTGGTAACAGCCAGCCAGCTAGTTGTAGAATAGTTCGTGCCGGCCTGTCCGCCATTGTCCTTCAGGACGTTCATCGAATATGACCACTCCGGAACCTGGCCTGCCATGTGCATGGAGAACATGATGTCACGGATAGTCATCTGTGTTCCGTCATGCCATACCACATTCTCGAAATCGTAGAATATGACGGCTTCCCCATACCCCGGGCCGTTGGGGTTCCAGGTATCTTTATTGTTGAAACCGAAATTGCCGATTGTGCAGTCATCCCAGGTCCAGCCCTCGGTCTTCGCGGACTGATTGGCGGAACCTATCGCAACGTATGGAATAAGTTCTTCTGTAGTTGGATTCACGCTTATGGGCCCGTCGTAAAGGTACCCAAGAATGTTCCATGTCCAAACATCACTCGCTGTTATGGGGTTCATCCCCTTGGCGTCGTCCTGCATGGCTATTCTCAAAATCAATTCACTGTCCTGCCTTGTATCTGGTGCAGTTGCCGACGTAGATAGCGAACTCAGCACCATCAACATGCTAAAGAGCAGGGCAATACCCACAATTTTACCATGTCTAATGTTTTTTCCTTTCATGGTTTCAAACCTCTTTTTCATACTTACTCCATCAATAGAAATCCCTGAGGAATTCCCGGTGGCGGAGTGAATAGGGTGAGTATATTTATAGTTTTCTTGATTAGTAAGCCAGATTTATTCAATTTGGCGTACTAGGTACTTGTTTCACCCTATACCGACAATAATTGAATGTTATATAAAAACAAATTTGTACAGCGTTTTGTAAAGTATAAATATGTTGTGGTACACCCTTTTGTTTATAGCGGTGCATCAGCCCATATCCTGGACAGGTAATTTCACGCTTCCGAGGACATAAAATAACGCTTCCGGATGCCTTCCTTCGTGCTGTCGAGTATCCCCATTCTCACGAGCAGGGAAAGGTTGTAACTTACAGATTGCTGGGATATTCCTTCTCGCGTTGCAATCTCCTTCTGCGAAATCCCCGGGGATTGCCTTATGGTGTCAAGAATACCCAGTTGCAGGTCGCTGAGCTGTATGCCCTTGGTCCTGGGAATTTTCATGTCCGTGGGATAGAAACGCTTGTATGTGCCGTCCCTCTGGGATTTGATGAAGCCCTGGAACTCCAGTGCCCTGAGATGGTGGGAAAGCGTTCCGTTTGTAACGTCAAGTTTCATCTTGATGTGATTGTAATGTTCTCCGGGATGCGACATTATGTAACCGTATATCTGACCGCGAACAAAATGATCGAGCAAATCATCCTTCTTTAATCGGGAATACAATGGCAGAATCAATGATTTCATGAATGCATATCTGCCGGCCTCGGTGCTTCCGATGGCGAGCAATGCTATAAGACCTGTAATACTTATATAAGATATTCTATCATTGTAAATCATATCGGCAGGCGGCTCCACGGTTATTTGCTTTATTTCATAGTAACCGGGCATGAAGTCCTCAAAATAGGCATTGGCGGAGATGTTGAAAATCATGCCTTTCTCAGAGTAGACAGTCATTTGAACAATGAGCTTACCGTCGCAATCCGTGTATCCGTTGTTCTCGTAATCAAATATGCAGATATCCGGCGCGTCGGATGAGAAATTGACATAAGAACCGTTTACGGGATAACCGTGTTCGGTCACGGTTGCGAAAAATGTCATAGAGTTGCCCGAGATTATATGAAGTGATTCGTAAGACACAACTATGTCCAGATTTTTCTGGGCGGATACATCTTTCATGGGAGCGTAAACATAAGCGGCTTCCGAACCCTGAGCTGCCAGGGAAATGAATACCGCAAATGAGAGGATGGAAAACAGTAGCAACGCTAGTGCTTTCCTGCAATAGATGCGACTGCTGAAGGGCCGATATCCACCTGTCATCATAGATAATATGTATAAATTAGTATATAAAATCATTTGTACGCCCTTTTGTAAAGTATATAAATGTATCTAATTTGGGTTCTGTTGCGTTGAGGCTTACTAATTAGCCGGACCTCGTTGGACTGCTATATATAACTAATGGATTTGGAGCATTATTAACGACTCAATGTTTGTAATCTGGCTATACTTCAAGAACAGATTGGCGGGCTCAACAGATGAAAAGCTAAAGCTATGTATTTTCGTTACTAATATAACGAAATCATTCATTTTTCAGTTTTCTTTTTTTCTCTTGCGGCTTTGCCGATTTCAGATATTACCGTACTCCTCGGGGGATCTTTCTTTGCTGGCATCGCCTCTTTTTTTTCTTCGCACATATCCAACGGCCCTTTTCAATTCTATAATGTATGAATCTGGCAGTATTTTATATTTCTGATTAATTTTGATTAAGTTATTGAATTGGCTACGCAAGTCATGCAATCTTTTTTTACGACTTTGAATGAAAATGAAAATGAATAAACCAATCATTAAGAAATAAAGGAACAAGTAAGCCACCAATAAACTTTCATCGCCTTTTATCCCCACAATAAGAACACTGACAGAATATGCAAATGAACTCAAAGCAAATAATAAAAAAGATACAGGTCTTTTTGCATAATAGAAACTGGCAATTTCTCATCATTTTATTAGGATATATGCCAAACAGTTTTCCATTTATATCCCCATCAAACTTCCATCGGAAAGTTTTAAATCAAAGTATTCTATCATGGCTTTAATAGAACAAACAGGGGGAGTGCCCTTGGCAATGCCTTTGAATATACTGGAAAGACACACAAACAAGATCGTGATGCTGACGTTGAAAGATGGAAGAACCCTAGAGGGTAAACTGATAGGCTTTGACGAGTACATGAACATGATACTCGAGGATACCGAAGAAACAAGAGATGGCCAGGTAAAACGCCTCGGGACCGTTGTTCTCCGTGGCAATAACATAGTCACCATAGTTCCGAAGTAGATTGGCGGCGTTAAGATGGCGCGCCTTTTCGGAACGAACGGCATAAGGTGGGTTGTTGAATCTCACAATCCCGAATACGCCATACGACTCGGCGTGAGTTCTGGAATTTTCTTCGGAAAAGAAAAGTTGGCAATAGGGAAGGATACAAGAACATCCAGCCCCATGATTTTCAATGCTCTGGTTTCAGGACTCCTATCCACCGGATGCAATGTGATTGACCTGGGAATTGTCCCCACACCGCTTGTTCAATATGCCGTAAAAAAACTTGGGCTTGCAGGCGGATTGATGGTTACCGCCTCTCACAACCCTCCGGAGTTCAACGGCCTGATGGTCTTCTCGGGGGACGGAACCGAAATACCAAGGGCTGATGAGGAGAGGTTCGAGAACTTATTTTCAAATCCCAAAAACAATTCGGCCGCATGGGATGGTGTCGGCAATTGCACAGTGGAGAACAGTGTCCAGCCCGATTACAAGGATGCCATTCGGAAATGCATTTCCCGGGATATGGGAAAACTGACTGCCGTCATAGACTGCGCAAACGGGGCAGCCATCGAATACACACCGGGAATATTCACCGATGCGGGGTGTAATGCCATAGCAATCAATTCGGAACCGGACGGTCGATTTCCCGGGCGCATGCCCGAACCGGTCAGGGAGAATCTTGGAATCCTCATGTCAACTGTGAGGGAGAACGGTGCCGACATGGGCGTGGCCCACGATGGTGATGCGGACCGGGCCACTTTCGTGGATGAAACCGGTAATTATGTTACAGGGGACCAGAGCCTGGCTATTTTTGCAATTGACGCGTTGAAGCAGAATGGAAAAGGGTATGTCGTGGTGCCCATCAACACCTCCAAAATGGTGGAAGATGTGGTGGTATCCAACGGCGGAAAAATTGATTATACTGCAGTAGGCTCGCCGCTCATTGCACGCCGTATGATGAAAAACGATGCAACGCTCGGCGGAGAAGGAAACGGCGGAGTGATATTCCCGAAACACCAGTTTTGCCGCGACGGCATTATGGCTGCCGCCCGAATGCTGAATATTATTTCAAGCATTGGACCATTGTCGAATATTGTGTCTGAACTCCCCAAATACAGCACCAGAAGCGAGAAAATAAGAGTTCGACCTGAACTAAAGGAACGGATACTCGAACGGGTTCTGAAGGAGTCCATCGGCCCCGTAAACGACATTGACGGTATCAAGACCGAGACAGAAGAAGGCTGGGTACTCATCAGGGCATCGGGCACCGAACCCATAATCAGGATAACCGTTGAAACTCAATCCGAAGAAAGCTGTGGAAGGATTCTGACAGACAGAGTGAATTACCTGAAAGAGCTCATGGGGAACCTTTCTTGAGGCCCCTTCTATTGATGGCCATCTTGCCCATTTCTGAAACGATATAACCGAGGGCTATGCCGGTAACGATTCCTGCCAGGCATCCGGTGATGAATCTCAGAGGATTGTTGCTCTCATAATCGGTCAGAAGCTGAATGCCGCCGTCAAGCGCCATGGGCACCAGGCCGAGAATTATCCAGATTATGTTAAGTTCAAGGCTTAGGAATATCAGAATGAAAACCCCCAATCCAAGGCCAAAAAATATCGCGGTGCAGCGGGAACAGAAGGGCATCTGATTGTCGTTGAGGAAAAAGGAACGATCCGTATGCTGGTGGCAGTTCGCATCACCGGCATGATAGAAAAATCTCGCAAATCCGCTGTCGATGAGCGCTATCTCGGCGTCATTCTCACTTCCGCCAACCACACCGTCATTGCCGAAATCGACAGTTCCTGCCGTGGCCAGGTATGGGCTGACAACGTTCCCTGCAAACCAGATAAGAAGAATTACAAAAGCGACAGCAGAGGGCTTATCTAACTTGTTCCTGCGGTTATCGGAGAGCCACCTGCGCAGACCCGTCAAGCTCACGTCCATGAAAGGGTATTCATGCTGCCATATTAAAAATTACACCCTACAAATCATTAAATCCGAATGTCAGATTACCTCACACGGGGAATGATGTCTGATTGAATGGTTGAGCTCGAAAATCGGGGTGCTTATAGCAATCGGTGTACTGACCGGTTTTGTTCTGAGTCTGTTCGCCTGGCAGCATTCAATCATGGTGGACAGGGAAGGGCAAGGTGTGGCCGACACTATTTCTGGGATTTTGGACAGCATGGCAAGCCTGGAAGCCGGAACAGTCCTCGATATCAGTTTCGGAAGGGATGCTGGCCAACTTCCGAATTCGATAAACGGGAAGCCATACACCATTAATGTCTCAGGGGACAGCGTCATAGTCAAGTCCGACGGCCGTTTATGGATGTCAAAGCAGGTCGGCCTGATAATTCCTCAGAACCTTTCCTTAAGATGCTACAATCTCACAGAATACGAAAACCAAGAATACGCTGTCTGCACAGGAGAGCAACAATCGGGTCAGGGATTTTGCGTAGAAAGGGCGATGGTAGATATCAGCGGGGACAAGCGATACGTGACGCTGGTGTATTGGGAATTATAAATCTATCTATCGGATGCCGTCGGTCTCGTATTTGCGTACGAGACGCCGCAGCATCTCGGCACTGAATGATTCTTCTTCAAAGGGCTGCTTTCAAGTTTTTCTTTTTGAAATGAGTGCTCCCCAACGCTAAAGCGTGGGGTATCCTTTCAGTTTTCACCCTGAATTTCGTAATTTTATAGAGAAAAGAACTCATTCAGATTTATTCCAGATTGCTGAAATTTCAGAATAGATGGGGAGCACTTTTATTGAACAAGTCCTCGCAGAAGAGCAGCTTGAAAGCGCCCGTATCCGCAGACTTAAAAGTCGCGGTATGT
>VMTD01000039.1 GCA_013791785.1 Methanobacteriota archaeon | reverse complement strand
TTTCAAAGCAAATGTCAGAAGGCGAAGATTGTTTAGTTAAAGGGCTCCCCGGGCCCCTATCTGTTGCTGGCAAATGTGAAATAAACTGAGTGACAAGTCTCAATCAATGAATAATCGTCATTCAGTGTGAAACGGTTAGGACGCCCCCGGCTTTAGCCGTGGGGAACCCTCACTTTCCTTGGCGGGTTCGCGGATTATGAAATGCCCTAAAGTTTCTTGTCAACCTTCTTCATGACCTTTGCCAGCAGTGCATCGCCGTCCTTCGCCAACTTGGCACATTGCTTCAGCATTGCCTCATTGTACTTCTTGTCAGTGATGCTGGGCAGGTTGATCTTCACGTTCAGTATGGCGCCGTGCATTCCCGCATGGGCCATTAGCGCGCCAACGCCGACGTCGGATATGGACGCTGCCAGGCCTTTGTCCGCCATGATATCGGCCAGCCTGAGGACCTCGAAGCACTTCTTTGCAGTGTCAAGGGGCAGGTTGATCGCCTCTTTGTAGGCATCCTGGATGGCCTTGTCCCGGTTTTTCTGCTCTTCTTTTGTGTTCTTGGGTAGCTTGTTTGCTGCCATGACGCCGTTGAATGCCTGGGTGTCCGCATCCACATTGTAGATGAGCGCGGCCTTCAGGGCTTCGGCATCCAGGCCAAGTTTGCAAATTTCTTTATAGATATCCACGAACTCTTTTCCCGTGCTGAGATTGGACACCATGGCCACAAGTGCCGCGCCCTGAGCCCCGCCCAGTGCCGCCACGCTGCCGCCTCCGGGAGCGACGGAGTCCGTCTGGACTTCGTCGGTGAACGCGGAAATGGTCATGTCGACCAGCTGGCACTTGTCTTTCAGCACATACTCGACAATTTTATCCTCCAGGCAGAACTTGCTCAGGTCCCTCAGGCCCATTGAACGCACTGCAACCTCAATTATCTCCCTCTCAGGGAATCCTGTCGGCTTCCTCTGCTTTTTCAGGTAATGGATGCCCGCCTCCACCATGGCCCTCTTCGGAACAAGGCCGACAATCTCCGAGCCGGTGACCCTGAGGCCTCTGGCGGTTGCCAGTTTGCAAACTTCATCGAAGACCGCATGCACCGATGTGACATTGTAATTCGTCAGATTGATGGATATCTGGGCCTGGCCGTACTCGTCTATGAACCAACCGATTGCCCGACAGTTCTTGAACCTGCCAGGAACTTCCACCTTTTTTCCGTTCTTGTCGAAGATAATGTCCCCATCGCGGTAGAAGCCAGTGGAACTTTTCGTCCTCTTTACCCGACCCTTCTCCCTTATCTCCAGGGCAATGTCGGATGCGTATTTCTTGTCCTTGGTATTGAGGTTGATGTTGTAAGCGATGAGGAACTCCCTGGCCCCGGTGGCCATGGCGCCGAACTTCGGAACGAACTTGGCCGGACCGTAATCCGGTTTCATCTTTCCGTCCTTGAATCTTGATTTCAGACCCTCGTACTCCCCGGAGCGGACATTGGCCAGGCTTCTTCTCTCGGGCGATGATGCTGATTCCTCGTAGAGATAGACCGGAAGGCCCAGTTCCTTGCCTATGCGGGCTCCGACCTTCCTCGATATATCCACACAATCGGCCATTGTCACGCCGGAGACCGGTATGAACGGGCAAACGTCAGTTGCACCGAACCTGGGATGGGCACCTTTGTGTCCGGTCATGTCAATGAGCCCCGCAGCCTCTTTAACAGCCAGGAATGCGGATTCGGCCACGCTCTCCGGGCTTCCGAAGAAAGTTACCACCGTACGGTTGGTATCGGCACCCATGTCCGCATCAACTACCTTGCTCCCCTCAACACTCTCGATTGCAGCCACAATCTTGTCAATAATAGTTTGGTCCTTTCCCTCGCTGAAATTCGGTACGCATTCCACTATTTTTTTCATGGTATCGCTTCCTCGTTTGAAACATGGATGAAACTGAGCGATTTAATGATTATGGCCGGGAACTCCCCGGTTTTCAAGCCGGGGATGAAAGGCCATTAACATGAATATAAACAAAAGGTAGACCGCCATGCTCATATGCATGACCTGCCATGCATCGTGTGCATATCTCAGCACATGATATCAAAGCTAAATGGCTTTGATAAATTAGGTACATGGCCCCCTGGGTAAACTTCCAGCCCTGGCAACAAACGCCAGCACCTTTAGGGGCTGGTAGTTTACTACTTGCGCTGCTGTTTTGTATTTATGAGCGCCAAACTGACCAACCACAATCTCTTTATCTGCCGAATGCGTTATGGATTCGGATTCTCGAGGATGCAAGATGGGACACAGTATGATGAAGGTACCGACCGGCGTCGCGGACTTTGATGCCATAGTGAAAGGCGGCCTGCCGGAAGGCTCGGTAGTATTGCTCATGGGCGACGTTGGAGCGGGCCAGCATGAATTCGTTTACACGTCTGCCTTCAAACTAGCCACAGTGAAGGAACACCCCTACATGGCCGAGAGCATGCTCGGTACAATCTGCAATGTGGAAGGATTGCCAGAGCACATCTGCTATGTGACTTTCTCCAGGTCAAAAAATGACATACTGAGAGAGATTTCCGAGGGATTTGACAGTTCCTTCTATAACATGCTTTCCAGGAAAATCAAATTCAAGGACCTGAGTGCCCATTACTACAAGAAAAGCCTGGTACCACCTTCATGGACCGATGGGGACAACGGCGGAAAGCTCTTTGCCGGTACCCCCAAGGAGAACGTCCTCGAAGCCCTGATTCAATATCTGGATGATGTCCCGGCGAACTCCATGATAGTAATTGATTCCCTCACTGACCTGGTGGTATCCGAAAATATAAGAATCCCGGAACTGGTCAATGTCCTCAGGGGAATGCAGCGGGCCGCCAAGAACTGGGGCGGACTGATTTACATAATGCTCACCAAGGGAATAATGGACCCCAGGGAAGAGCAGATGCTGATTGACAGCGTTGACGGCGTACTGGTTTTCGAATGGACCAAGTATCACATGAGCAGCAAGCGCCAGAGGTACATGTACGTGGAGAAATTCATGAGCGTACTTCCCCATCTGGACGACATAAGGATAGCCAGGTTTCCGACGAGGGTCACGGCTCAGAGTGGTATGACAGTTATAAACATGGAGTGTATCAAGTAAGAGGTGAAGGGTATGACAAATGAGAAAGTGAGCACCGGAATAGACGGACTGAACACCATGCTGGGCGGAGGATTCCCCCAGGGGCAGATAATCGCGCTTCTGGGTTCCTGCGGAACAGGGAAGACCACCCTGTCCCTGCAGTTCATCTGGACCGGGCTGCAGAGTGGCGAGAAATGCATTTTCATCTCACTGGAGGAGGGCGAGGCCGACATTATCAGCAATGCCATGAACTACGGCTGGGACCTGAAACCGCATGTGGAGAACGGCACTCTGACCCTGGTGAAGCTGGAACCGTCCGATGCCAAATCCACATTGGCCAAGATCAAGAGCGAACTGCCGGCTTACATAAAGAACACCGGGGCGAAACGTGTGGTGTTCGATTCAATATCCCTGCTCAGCATGCTCTTTGACTCAGATTCCGAAAGGCGGTCCGGCCTGTTCGAATTATGCAAGCAAATCAAGAATTCCGGGGCGACGGCACTCTTCACCGCGGAAGTGGACCCTGACAACCCGGACGTGTCCAGGGACGGCCTGGTGGAGTACGTTGCCGACGGCGTCATACTCCTGAGATACAACGAGGCCAATAACGATATTCACCTCTCCGTGAGAATCGTGAAACTGAGGCGCTCCAACCACCAGAGGCGCATAAAGCCGTACAACATTACTGCCAGAGGCATTGAAGTGCTGGAGAAGGCGGAAGTCTTCTGAGCCGCAATCAAATTGTTTGCATAATGTCGATTGCGGAAATTCATCACACGGTGAATCTGTCTGCCGACTGAATGTTGATTCTGGCGAACGCTCCAGAATGATTTGATTTAGATATCGCATTCACCGATTGTTTGCAGAATGAAGTGAGCAGTATGGCCCTGATTTAGTAATTTATTGTCATCGGGCCATCGCCGAATTCCTAAGCAAATTTTTTATTCCATTCAGAACTCGGTTTGTGTGCCCAACGCCCACGGCCTCCCCTAACCTTGCGTTCCTCCGCTGGCCCCCCCTACCTGCTCGGAACGCACCGATAAATTAGAATGATTATTGTTTAACGGCTTTATGAAATAACTCTGCCAGTATGATATTTTTTGATGTAATCTTCCTTTGACATCCCTGAATATTCAAAAACCTCATCATCTGTATAATGATAGTTCAGTATTTCATCCGTACTGGCAATTCGCCACAATTTATTATGGTAGATCTCTTTGAATATCATTTCTTCTCCAATGTATTCGATTAGCTGGTCACCCCAGGGTTCAAAAACAAAATCATCAATATTTTCAATCAATATTTCACGTGATTTATTGAATGTTTCGAAGGCTTTTTTCTTATCATTCATTCTCAAATAGCACATACCAATAAGATTTCTGTATAACACTGAAGATTCTTCAGGCTCATCATCGCTATTAATTATCATCTCTTCTAAATCTTTAATAATTTCTAAGTATCTATTTTCGTCATAGCCAGATAGCAAGTCTTGGATTCGACTTATACGTAATCTATTACATACAAATCCTACATTGTGACCTAAACCTTCAGTTATTGTATCTAACCAGGCAAATGATTTTTTATTTTGATACCCTTCTATTGCCATCTTCAATAGGTCTTTTTTCATCGGATTATTTTGTTTCATTTCACAGAAATTTATCAATTCATTATAGTAACTCAGGTCATAAAGTGGATATTGGGATGGTATTGGTTTGCTAAAACATTCTTTTGCCTTATCATACATTTTAAATTTAAGGTAGTCAAATCCAAGAAATTTTACGTATTCTGGATGTTCCTCTATCTGTTTGAAAGCCCATTTTTCAAAATTATCAAAATCATTAATCACAATATACCAGTCTTTCAGATTAGCAAAAAGATTACCTTCAACTAATTTAAAGTTTATTGGCACATCGTCTTGGTATTTGTTTGTCGATTCGTTTGCATATAGACTTAAATCTATTGCTTTCTGATATTCATTAAAGTAAGTATATGCAACTGCTATATCGGCCAAAACCTGGGGTTCCCAATAGACCTTTTCTCCAATATTCTCTTTCACTTTTTCTACAAACGTATCCAGTAGTGAAACACCCAACTCAAATTCCTTTGTTTTTTGATAGTGTTGAGTGAGTTTATATACATCTCTTAGTAAGAAATAGGAACCTCTTCCGCGATGGACTCTTTCATCGAAATCCATTGAAATGAATGAATCTAATGTGGACCATATTGAATTTAACATTTCTTTTGTTTCCATTCTTCCACCAAACCAAATTGGGCTAACAACCGGGCACACAACCAATGTAGCCAATCGCCCGCCCTCCAAGTGAATGCGCAAGGTCCGATAAATACCTTGCGTCATAGCTCCGTTGGGGTATCACGGGTCGCTGGCGGCGGTTGCGCTCCAGGGCTGCGCTCAACTAACGAACGGTTGGGGGCACTGCAATAATAAAACGATTCATGCGTAGTAGCCATGCTTTCATTTATAAATCGCATCATGGTGATCATAATCTTCAATAGTAACCATTTTGTTTATTTCATCTATTGAAAATACCAATACAAAACTTTTGTCAATATGAACACGTTTCAAATGCTGAAGTGGGCTGTGTAAATTCTTATAACGATGTGGGTCC
>VMTD01000045.1 GCA_013791785.1 Methanobacteriota archaeon | reverse complement strand
TATTTGCACATGAAATCAAAGCTAATCGGCTTTGATAAATTAGGTGCATGGCCCCTAGGTAAACTTCCAGCCCTGGCAACAAACGCCAGCCACTTTAGGGGCTGGTAGTTTACATTGTAGATTTACGACGCACGGTGAATGCAGTTCCAATCATATCCAAACGCCGCATTCGCCCATGATGCGGGAACAATTTCAACCTAAATCCAGCATCATAAAATTTCATTCATTTTGCATTCAATCGGTGAATGCGGAAACTAAATCTATACAATAATGAGCGTTCGCCATGAATCATCGTTTTACAAACAAACAGATTCACCGTGTGAGGAATTTCCGCAAAATTATAATCGGCATTTAGAATGCATAATTTTGCGGGGCTATTTCGCCAGCATCTCATTAATCTCGACAGCGTTCAGATGCCCGTCTATCCTGAGATTGACCTTGGTGATGCTCTCGACGTCCGTGAGCGCCTTCTTGATGCTCACCGCCAGCTGTATCCCCAACGGGCAGAACGGGCTTGTGGGTATGAACGTGAGAGTAACCACGCCACCGTCGAATTTCATGTCATGAATCAGTCCCATGTCCCATACGCTGATTCCCGTGTGGGGGTCCAGCACGCCCTTCAGAGCAGATATCGCGTTGTCCTGCAAAGTCATTTCACTCACCTTTTCCTATCAGTATCAGCAGTTCGCCCACGTTGACGGATTTGACTTCTTTTCCGTCTATCATGGGGGACTTTATGATATTCACCATGTCGCGTTCGATTTTCACGATCTCGCCGTTGCCGAGCTGTACGTCCAGCTCGCCGGATTCCAGGGCCCGGGCAACGTCCTCAGGGTCAACAGCGGCAAGCTTCCCGGCGATTTCCTTGGCATCCTGCTTGAACCTCGGCCCGAATATCGCGTGAACCGGTTTTATCTCCACCACTTTCTCGGTGACGTCCGATTCTGCCATGAGAAGGACATCTTTCACTTTCAGCGTTCCGGTTATGTCCGGCTCCGAACCCATGAGGAATTCCGCATTTCTGCCGATTATTTCCACGACGCTCAGTTCCGCACTCAGGGCCATGCCGTTCTCCGATTTCCAGCTTCTGATGGCCGCAATAACATCCTTCAGCAATTCGCCTCTGTCAAAATCGTCCGCATCATCATGGACCGGTTCGGGCCAGTCGGAAACCGTAATACTCTTGGCGCCGTCATGTTTCCTGTAAATCTGTTCGTAAATCTCATCGCAGATATGCGGCATGATTGGGGCCAGCATCTTCAGGGTCCCGAGACCAACCTCGTGAAGGGTGTAGGCCAGCGCCTTATCTTCTCCGGACATTCTGTACTTCACCATCTCGACATAATGGTCAGCGAAAACATGCCAGATGAATTGCTCCAGCGCCCTCATCGCCCTGTCGAAATGGAACTCTTCGTAATCGACTGTTACTTCGCTCACCAGCCTCGAATACTGGGTAAGAAGCCAACGGTCCGAGGGCCTCAGCTCGGAAGCCGGAACCGCTTCCGGCGCCCTGATGGCCTTCGAAAGGAACCTGTGAATATTCCAGACCTTGGCGCAGAACCTCTGGCCGTGGAGTATGTCCTTTTCTTGAATTGCAGCGTCCTCACCAATGGTGACTGTGGAAGAGTAATAGCGCCAGGCATCCGTGCCGTATTTTTCAAGCAGGTCCAGCGGGTCTATTACATTGCCGTCGGAAGCATGCATGGGCCTTCCGTCCGGTGCCAGGATGAAACCGTCCACCATGATATCGTCCCAGGGTTTTGTACCCACCAGGTAATGGCTCCTGAGAATCGTGTAAAACGCCCAGGTGCGGATTATGTCCTGACCTTGTGGCCGTAGGTTGGCTGGCCATAATGTCTCATGGAGCGCACTGTCGCGTTCCCAGAACGTTATATAGAGCGGGGAAATACTGGAATCCATCCAGGTATCGAAAACATCCTCACAGCCAGTAAGCTGCTCGCCGCATTCCGGGCATTCCGGCACGGGCGGTTCGTCCACCGTGGGGTCAACGTAGCAATCTTCCTCCTTGGCTAAGACTATTTCCCCACAGGCATTGCATTCCCAGATGGGTATCGGCGTGGCAAAATACCGCTGCCTGGATATGACCCAGTCCCTGTTGAGTGAGTTAACCCAATTCTGTAACCTTACCTTCATGAACTCCGGGTACCAATTGAGCTGGTCAGCTATTTCCAGGACATCTTCCCTGGCATCCAGGGTCTTGAGAAACCACTGGGGCATCTGGAGAAATTCTATCGGTGTGTGACAGCGCCAGCAGCTGCCGACGCTCTGGGGGGCCTTTTCCTGCCTGACCAGTAAATCATCATTCTTCAGGTCCTCGATTATGGCAGCCCTGGCCTCAGCGATGCTCAGACCCTTGTACTTTCCCGCGGTATGGGACATTATCCCCTGGCCGTCCATGGCGTTCTCGATTGGGAGCTTGTACTTGTAAATCCATTCCAGGTCAACCTTGTCGCCGATGCTGCATATCATGACCAGGCCTGTGCCGAATTCCGGGTCCACTTTGTCGTCGGCGATTATCTCGACCTCCTTGCCGTAAATCGGCGTGACCAGCTTCTTCCCGATTAGGTGAGCAAGTTTCTCGTCCTTCGGACTCACGGCGGCCATCTGGCAGGTACATATCAGTTCCGGGCGGGTGGTTGCCACAAGTGCATCCTCGTCCATGCCTGCGACGCCGAAACGGATGTAATTGAGAGTGGATTCTCTATTCTCATACTCAACCTCGGCATCGGCCAGGGCAGTACCGCACCTGGGGCACCAGTTGACCGGAGCAAGGCCCTTGTATATCAGCTCCTCGTTGTACAGCCGAATGAAAGTAATCTGGGTGAGACGCCGATAATACTCCGCGTCCGTCCGGTAGAACTGGGACGAATCCATGCAGCAGCCCAGCATTTTGAACTGCTGGTTTATGCGGTCGATATTGGCATCGGCGAATTCCTTGCAGAGGGCGATGAATTCCTGGCGTGGGGTATCGCGCATCCTGATATTGTACTTCTTTTCCACGTTCACTTCGATGGGCATCCCGTTGACGTCCACGCAGAGCGGAAAAAGAACGTTATGACCGGTCTGCCACCTGAACCTGGCTGCAAAGTCGATGTGAGTGTAATGGGTCGCATGGCCCACGTGCAGCGGACCGGATGCATACCTGGGCGGGTTGTCGATGGAGTAAACGGGTTTTTCAGATTCCTTGTCGAAATTATAGAGTTCCCACTGGTCCCACAGTTCCTGCCATTTTGATTCCACTGCCTTGGCATCGTATTCGTCCATCCAATCACCCTGCCAGCGAATATCGATTCGCCTGATATACACTGGCCAGAAAGAATTATTCGTATTAAGGTTTTCTAATGTGGTAAGAGTCACTGACGTGAAGCCACTTACCCAATATGCAACAGGGTGATTATTCGGACGTAATCAGCGTCGTGGTGGAAATAACACCCGGGACGCTCCTGACCTTCTGGATGACCAGGCTGCGCATTTCCTTGAGATTGCGGGCTTCCATCCTGCATATCATGTCATACTCGCCGAAAACTTCACGGATGCCCTCAATCTCTTTCACCTTGACCAGATGGTCGTAGACCTCGTCCTCTTTCTTCGCCTCAACCCTTATCAATATGAAGCATGTGAGCATGTTATCGCTTGCAAGTAAAGTCTCACAATCTTAAAAGGATTTGCCCTGATTTGTGATTAAGCCTCAATATCGGTGAGCCAGGCATCGATTTCGCCCAGGAACCGGAGCAGCGTCCGCCCGAAATGCTCCCTCTGGACCTTGAACGCCGCCGAGGATGCCTGGAGGCATTCGTGGGGCCTTTTCATGTCTATGCCGGGTTGCGGCTGAACGTCCTCCATGTCCTTGGGTCTGCCCGTTTCCCTGAATCTCTGTAAATAGGGATATGCCGGGCCGGATTTTACTGATTCCAGCAACTCGGTCTTTTTCTCAGCCAGTAACTCGGGAGGCAATCCCTCGAGCTTTCCGGCGGCCTTTCTCAGGCTCTTCCACATGGAGAATATATCATCGCAAGCCTGCAGAAGGTCATTGGCATCCGTTTTCCCGAGAACCGTCAGTGCCCTGGCCAGGTCATGGGTATCGCTTTTGAATATTTCCTCTGCGCGGTTTCCTGCCACGTACTCGATACGCACTATGCCGTCCTGTATCTTCTTGGTGCCCAGTATAATTATTCGCACCGCCTCGGAAGTATTGTTCAGATGGGTCCCGCCGCAGGCCTCCGTGTCCAGGTCGCCTATTTTCAGGACCCTCAGCTCATGGCCAGGTATTGCGCCGCCCTGGTAGAGCCTGAAACCAAACCGTTTCTCTGCCTCGTCCTTCGGCAGTATCATTGATTCTACGGGGATAGAATCAACAATCACATGGTTCGCGCGCCTCTCCATCTCCTCGAGCTGTTCCTGGCTCAGAGAATCGAAATGGGTGATGTCCAGCCTTCCTTTTTCCTCTGTTTTCTCTGCGCCGGCCTGCCAGATATGGTTCCCGAGAACCTGCTTTGCAACGCCGTTTATCATGTGCGTTACGGTATGATGCTGTGCAAGCTGGCGCCTGCGCGCTTCATCCACGTGACCCTTGACTGTTATTCCGGGTTTCCAGCCAGCGATATCACCCGTCGCCTTATGAACGATAATTCCATCCTGCCTGAAGGTATCCACCACCTTGAGATGGCTCGGTCCGTCCAGGCTACCGATGTCATGCAGCTGGCCCCCGGATGTGGGGTAGAACGCTGTTTCCTTCAGAACTATGTTATTATCAAGTACCACCAGGACCTGGCTCTCGAAGTCCAGCTTGAGATAATCATCGTAATACAATATTCCTGTCTCCGGCAGCGGCCCCAGGTCAATTTTTTCTGTCTTTTCGGTCTTTGCGGCAGCCTCGGAAGTCTCATGGAGTGCAGCCACCTGGGCGAAGAAATCGCCCGGAACCTTCACATCCAGGCCCTCGGCCACCAGCAGGTCCGGGGTTATGCCCTGGGAATCGTAGAGCTTCAGAAGGTCACGAACGGTAACTACCTGATTTTTCTCCTTCATCCTGCGAACCGTTGAAAGGGCCTTTTCCTTTGTCTGGACATATTTCGATTCCTCGTTCGCCAGTATCTCGGCCACTTCCTTCATGGAGTCCAGCATCTCGGGGAACTGCGGCTTCAGGTATTCAGCATGCCACTGGCATACATCGACAAGTTCGATATTCCAGCCGTATTTCCGGATGAAGTCCATAGCCCGCCGATAAATCAGCCTGAGATTGTAGCCGCCACCGGAATTAGAAGGTAATCCGCCGTCGGTTAACGCGAAAAGAAGGGCCCTGGAATGGTCCGCCACTGAGTAAAGGCCAGCACTCATCATTACCTGGTTCCTGAGCTTGAGTTCGTCCACATCAATCTTTCGCGCGATGTCAAGCCAGACTTTGTCAATGTCATCAGAATCATCAAGGTTCAGAAGTCCGGAATATGGGAGAAAACGTGCCATGGTCTCCTTCTCCTCGCCGTTGTGGCTTATTCCGGCAATGCCGAATAATTTCTCCATGACCGTCGGGAAATTTGGTTCGTAGGCCGTTGGAGTACCATGAGAAAACCATGCGGGCCTTTCCTGGCCCATGCCCATGTCCAGCACCTTGATGTCCAGCGGCTTGAGCGTGTCGCCGACGCGCTCGTACATGGTGTAAACCTGATTGCCTATTTCCAGGCCGCCTGAAAAGAACTCCAGAGAGCAGCCGAAGTTCCCGCCGCCGGCCCAGGCATCCTCGTGATATACAATGTCTTTCAGCGGAATGCCCATGCCCTCCACCAGCCAGGCGTGAATATCCTCGAAGTACTTGGCCTGGTCGTATTTTTCCTGGGGCTCGAAAGCATGCTGGCCTATCATGATGAAACCGGTATTGTGCCGGCCGGTAATTCCCACATTGTCCACATCATTGAATCGAAGGCAGGTCTGCGGGACGACCAGCGGGTTCGCCGGGGGTTTAACTTCTCCCCGCACCACATAGGGCTGAAAATCCGTGATGCTGGCCAGTGTGAATTCCGACGTTGGATTCCATCTGGAAATGGAAGGATAGCGATTTATCGGGGTGTACCCCCTCTTGGACATGAGGTCGGAAAATCGCTCCCAGACACCTATAAAGTCCATCCTGTGCGTGCAGGCCTTCTTGCCGATGAATGAATATCCGCCCTCGCACATTGGCTCGCCGCAAACTGTGCGCTCGGCGTCCGCAGTCCAGAAATAATTGCCGCACTTGGGACAGTGCCCCCTCTCCAGGCCCAGGGCTCTCATTGTCCCGGTGGGGAAGAATTTATCAGGCTGCCTGGAAGCTTCCTGCTTTACCTGGAGCTTCATCTCTTTTTCGGATAACATCAAATATGAGATGGGAAAGGGCTATAAAAGAATTGGCGAAGGCTGGTGGTTGGTGTACTACCCGGTTATCACCAACGCGGGTATATATCCTTATTATAACAATATATAACCAGGACTTGGCAGAAGTCCGGCGGAAATATACCGCCACGCGCCGTGCA
The DNA here is from genome assembly GCA_013791785.1 of Methanobacteriota archaeon. Lineage (GTDB taxonomy): Archaea > Thermoplasmatota > Thermoplasmata > SG8-5 > SG8-5 > UBA147. The sequence goes on along the minus strand of VMTD01000045.1, from coordinate 28,197 downwards.
AATGATAACAAAGGAACACGGAACTGATGGTTCCGTGGAATCAGGCGCGTGGCAGACAGAACGAAGGCTTCCGGTCGAAGACCGATAGCCTGAGGAGGCAATAACGACATGAAAAAAAGAGGGTACGAATACGAGATGACCATACCGAGTTTCGACTCGGAATCGGCAGTGATTCGAATAGATAGCCTAAGCCTCGCACCCAGTTCCGGCGTTGTGGCCGGAAACGCCTTGACCGTATGCGGAGTAATGCTCTGCGCCATAAAAATGAAGCGCGAAATAGTGGTCAGGCAAACACTCCAGACATAACATCAGGTTCATTCATCTCCGCTGCCCTTTTTTATCTTTTTTTCGCCTGCCCGAGTGGGATAGCCAGGGAGGAGAGGCCCTGGCAAATTTCCTTTTTATCTGACAAAAACACTTATACCTTGAGTTATTTACCGCAGCAAATCACAAAAAGCCGAAGTGGCTCAGCCTGGTAGAGCGTCGGACTCATAGGGATAATCTATGACGCACTGGATATCTTGAGATATCCGAAGGCCGCGGGTTCAGATCCCGTCTTCGGCATTTAATTTCTTTTTAATTGGATATGTGCCGAAGGTGAAATTATAACTACCTTGAGAATATGGAATAATGACGTTAAAACTGCTTTCGCTGAGATAACTGCATTGATTGTTGATTATTCGGATGATTAATTCCTGTGCTTTCGTACCGCCAGACAGACAACCGCCAATAGCAGCAGCAGCCCGAACAGGGATGAGCCGCCGGAAGAGGCCTGGGTGCTGGATACGCCATTTCCGTTGAGAGATGCCGCAACAGTACAGTCGCTCGGAAGAGGTATGTAATATTCCTCGATTGTTGAAGTGAATGCGCCTCCAGCGCCCTTGGTCTCGGAAAAGCCACCTTCAGCATTAATTTCATCTTCCGATGGTGAAGAGTAAAACGATACAATCCACAAAGTATCGCTCGGAACATATACCCAGTATCCTTCGCCAGCTTTCATGATGTAGGTGTCGTTCAAGACTTTGATGTATGGTGATGCTGAATCGTAGCCCTCCACTCTTAAATATCCAGTTCCAAAAAGAGCTTCAGCGATGGTCCTGGTTCCGTTCATGGACGGGTAACCGACCAGGTTCCAGCCCGCTTTCAGCAAGATATCAGTGTTGGTGGGCGGCGTACCGTAAACTGTCAGGGTAGTATTTTCGGTGGTGTGTAGCCAGAATCCCATAGTGTGGTCCAAGTCAAAGAGGGTGTTGGTTGTTGCTCCGACGCGGTAGGTTTTCCAGGTTTTAGTGATGGCATCATAATATTTGACAACGTCCCACTGGCCGTCTATTGATGAAAGAACGCTCAGTATCGATGTGTTGGTCTGGACTAGTGGGAGGGAGATGAGGTTCCAGCCTGCATGAATTTCGATGTCGAATGACGGTACGGATGACACCGTGAATGTCCAGGTGAAATCCAGTGTATTGCCGCTGAAATCCTTCGCATATATTCTGCATGTTACCACTTCTCCATCGGTGAATCCGCCTTCATGCCAGTAGGACACATTGTAACCGTCCGAAATAGGCACCAGGTTATAGGCGATCGAGAAACCGTTTATGTACAACCGGATTGTGCTGGCATTTACTCCGCTTCCGTCGGTCACATGTACCGAGATAACAGGAGTCATGTCAGATGTGTAGCCGTCGATTGGCGGGGATTCATTAGAGTGCTGGGGTGACGAATCAGTAACTATTGTTTCAGTAGTATCCGATACAATTGGGTAGGGAGTTCCCATCGAATCAGTGTATTCAAGGAATACGGAATTCGTGAGGTTTCCGCTGCTAGCTATAACTGTTACATTGATGAAAATGCTCCCTGACCCACCCGGAGGAACATTTCCGATGAACCATGCATTGTTGCCTATGGTCGGGGCCGGGCTCGCGTTGATAAATGTGACTCCTGCAGGGTAAGTCTCGTTAATCCAGACATTGTAGGCCCAGTCTGTTCCGAGGTTCATGTAAGTAATCGTGTAGGTTATGGTTTCGCCAGGGCTGGCTGTTGCGGGGCCTGTTTTGTCAATCATCATCAACGGGGCAATCACTGAGGTAAATGCCGAATCCTGTTCCTGGAATGGCGTACCAACGCTGTTCTCATAGTCCAGAATAACTGTATTAATGAGTGTGCCGTTGGCTCCAATGTTGACCTGAACCGTGATTTGTATGGACATAGAAGCACCGGGCGCAACATTTCCAATGAACCAGACATTGTTGCCAAATGATGGGAATGGGAGACTACTTACAAATGTCACCCCTGCGGGATATATTTCTGTCACAGTCACATTGTATGCCCAGGCAGTGCCAGAGTTGGTGAAGTTAACCCAGTAAGTTATCATTTGACCGGGATTCGCTGTCGCAGGCGCTTCCTTGCTTATCTCCATTACCGGATTTGACACCGTGAAAGACCAGGTCCAGTCCAGTTGATTTCCCCAAACGTCATCGGCTATTATCCTACATTGCACGGTCTCGGAGCCGAAGCTGGCTTCCTGGAAGTAAGACACACGGTAGCCGTTCGGAATCAATGTCAGAGTATAATCCACTGAGAAGCCGTTGATTATCAGTTGAATGGTTCCAGTGTTAATAGCAGAGATGTCTGTAATGTTTACTGATACAAGCACGGAGCCATCTGATGCATTGGTGCCATCTGCAGGTTGTTCGTCAGAATGCATGGGCGCGGCAGTATCAATCACATTGACAATTACAGGGCTTACAACCGGGTCTGTCTCCGGATAGGTTGCGGTCTCAAGCCAGTCGTTCTGGGCCTCGATGTAGTATCGTAGAATACCCACCGAGTTCTGCGCCGGTATCAGGCACATCCAGGTGCCATAATACTCGTCACCGGATTGCAGCCACATGGAAATCGCAATGTACTCTGTGCCTCCGACCGGAATGTAATAAAGAGTGCAATTTACAATATAACTGCCCCAGAACGCTTCAACGTCGCAGTTCACGACCAGTGAAGTTCCGAGTTCCACCGTGGATGCCGGGGTGTGGTAAATCCTGAGGTAGCCCTGTTCTGTTGTGAAGGACCAGAAATAATCAGCCAGATGATTTCCTGCCAGGTCCATTGCATTCATATTCACAGAGACATTATAGATTGTGGTCGGAGCCAGGTCCGTGTTCGGGTGGAATGTCATTGTATTTCCGACCCAGGTGAAGTTTCCTGAAACAGAGGGATTGATGGTGAATGCAGCTTCCACCGAAGCATGGTCCATGGGTTCGCTGAATGTGACGCTGATTGTTGTGTTTCTGGGCACGTCAATTGCACTGTCCAGTGGGTACACTGAAACCACAAATGGTGCTGTCAGGTCAACTGTGAACTGCCAGATGTATTCCATTGAGTTACTGAATATGTCCATGGCGACTATCCTGCAGGTCACGACCTGGCCGTCGATGAATCCCGAAGCATGATAGTACGAGACATCGAAATAGACATTTGTCCCGTCCGACCTGAGGGCTTTGTTGGTCTTTACTGAAAAACCATTGACGTACAGCTTTATCGTGGACTCGTTGACCCAGGAGTCATCTGATATGCTGACTGAAATTTCAGGTGTCGCATCGCTGATTCTGGAGCCTGGCAGAGGGTACTCGTCCGAATGCTGCGGGGGCGTGGAATCGGTAATGGGCTGGGGACCCGCAACAGTGGGTTTTATGAATGGGTATTGGTCCTGTATCGAACTGCTGTTACCTCCCCCATTGACATTGTATGGCGTATCCCCGATTCCATCGAAGCCGGGTATGTTCTGCAACGGGCCGGAATAGAAATCATTGCCCGAGTAATCACCCCAGTAGTTCCCGCCGGACGGGTAGCCGTCGTCCCAGACATTTGTAATGTTGAAACTCGACTCATAGGCATTTCGCCAACCATTGGCTGCAATGTTGTTGTGGTGGATGTAGTTGTACTGTGTGTTCCATTCTATATAAATGCCACAATATCCATTCGAGAGAATGTTGTTGTAGGTTATCAGGTTGAGGATATGGAAAGATCCCCAACTGTTAGCATATATTCCATATCCATCATTGTTAAGAATGTTACAGTGGGTTATCGTGTTGGAGTTGCATCGTTCAACCTCAAATCTGATTCCAAAATAGTTGTTATTGATTAGGTTATTCGAGATGGTGTTGTTCTGAGAGGAGGAATAAAGGGATATGCCAATATAGTTGTTCGAAATAGTGTTATTGGCGATGGTGTTGCGGCTTGAAGATTCAAGCCAGATACCAAAACCACTGTTCGAGTTAAAAATATTGTCGGTAATAATATTATCATTGGATTTGGAAAGGCGGATGCCACAATCATTGTTCGATATGATGTTGTCCGCAATTGTGCAGCCGTAAGAGGAATCAAGGTAGACGCCATAATTTCCACCATTCCGTATAGTGAACCCGCTGATGCTCACACCACTGGTTTGAATATACACCACATACCAGTTTCCACCGCCGTCGATTATGGTGGTATTCCTGTTCTCGCCGGTGAGGGTTATGGACTTGTAGATGTTCACTGTCTCATGGTAAGTACCATTTCTCGCCCAGAGGTGGTCTCCGGAATTCGCATCGTCCACGGCCTCCTGAATTGTCGAATACCAGATGTCCTGCTCAATATTGTGAACCGCGCCGACGCGGGTCGTGATTGTGGAATTGTCGCGGGCATTGAAATCGTTCCATGATGTCGCGGTTATAATCGAAATATCCTGATCACCGCCGGTCGCGTTGAATGTCACCAAAACCCTGACGAGAATGTTCTCCGACATTCCACTGGCAACATAAATATTTGAGATTTCGACTGTGCCGTTGGCATTGTATATTCGGGTGTCCCAGGAATTGCCGAAGATAGATAGATTATATGTGTCGTTTTGTAAGCCGGTGTTCTCCACGGTCAACGAATAATCAAAGGTTTGGCCGATTGTGCCGCTGCCAGTTTGGGTTTCCGGGGTCAGACGGACACGGTAGTCCGGGGGGGTGCCGACATATACATCATCGATATACCAGCCAGGATATGTGACACTTCCGTCACTTCTGAATACGAAACGAATCGATAGAGTTCCGCCTGGGAAGGATGACAGGTCAAATTCAGCATACTGCCAACCAGTGGAATTACCTGTGTAATCACCGGAATAACCCCGACCCCAAGTTGTATCATGATATGTTGGGCCAGTAACAGGTTCTATTCGGGTCCAATTTAAACCGTTACTCGTAACTTCTACCCAACCAGCATCACACCATCCCTCAGTTCGGAACCACATGTAGAAAGATAGAATATCGTACGATGGAGAATTGAAACACGGTGTTGTGAGAATTGCATATGCCCCATCTTGATAGTTCGTATTAACATTCGTTCCCCAACAGTTATTGCCAGAGTAAGCGGTTCCCGGCCCATAACCCAGGGGGTTGCCCAGTTCCCATGCAGTATTATTCGTTACCACAGTCCAGTTGCCTTGGCCGCTCTCCATATCATCGAACCAAGGGAGGGAAGTAAAAGCCCAAACAATCACTCCTGCGGTCATGCTTCCATTCCATCCGCTATAAGATGTGGCAAAGGTTGTATTCTGAATTCCACTGCCAGACATCAGCAAAGAAAATGTTGTTTCACCCATTGCATCTGTCGTGTTTGAAACATTGCCCACCCAGACCACTGCTCCGACAATAGGGGTTCCCAGATAATCCGTGACCGTTACATTGAATTGGACAGCTTCATCTGCATCTATCAGTTTCACAGAAGGCTCCGCAGTCAGAATCAAGTTGTCCGGAGTATTGACATATGGCAAGTAGAAATTAAACGGAAAGTGTGAATAATTAACATCCGTCACCATTGTTGTGAACCCTATGCCGGTATCAAACACTCTTGCTCCGGAATCATAAAGATAACTCCTCATGCCAGAACTGTTTGTCAGCCCCTCGTCAAGTAATGGCGGGTTGGCTATTCCCTCGGAAATCTTCACATTGGAATTCGCCAATGCGCCACTCTCATTCTGGAAAGTTATGGTGATTGTTCCGTTCGAGTCCTCGGAGGAAAAGTATGGCGTGTCCAGGTTTACGTTGGTCATGGTTGCGATGGGCCCCCTAAAGAGTATTCCGGAGTCCTTGAGGGTGAAGTCTGCCGGCCTCAGGTAGTAGTTTCCGTCCTCTCCGTCAGTGAACGGTGCAACCCAGTTATCTGCTCCGTAGTCCTCCATCCACCACTGGTTGGCGGTGAAGTTGAACGCATCGGTGATTCCGTAACCTCCAATACCGAATTCCACCGGTATGACGCTGTCTGCGATGAAGCTCGGTGTGGTTATGGTTCCGACCAGCTGACCTGCGCCGTCCGTGACGGTCGCATTGTCGCCGAACCAGCTACCGAGGTAACCGGCCCACCAGCCGAAGTCCCAGTCCATTCCATATTCATACCATCCCCAGGAATCTCCTCCCTGGAATAAGCCGGGTATTCCCTCTGCAGTTGGCGGTATGAAGAACTGGCACGGAACACCGACTGCCAGAGCGCCGGTCTGGTTCCAGACTGTCGCTGTTATGGTGGCTGTTCCCTGGTGGTCAACCATATCATCGAAGTCAATGTCTGCTGCGTATCCGGTCATGGTGCTGGATTCGTTGGCATTACAGAGCAGGAATGTGTCCTCGGTGGCGTATGCTTTGGTGTAGTTGTAGACCCTCACCATTGTGCTCTCGGTCGAGTTGCCAAGGTCCACGGCAGTAAGTGTGAACACGGCCTGTCCGGCGACGTTTGTGTTCTTTGTCAGTGCGTCCGGGGTTGCTATTGTGTTGTCGACCTCTATGGTGAGTTCTGCGGCATCAACCGGTGCTCCGTCCTGGTCCAGTACTGTTACCGTGACATCTGTTGTCATCGGCAGTGTTCCAGACGCGTTGCCGGTTATCACGTAATCGGTGACACCGGTAATATCGATAGAGTACCAGTCCTTCACGCTATTGAAAACTCCGATGATGAGGGATGCTGCCTGAACCTCGGGTATTATGGCATTTGGCACAGAGATTGTGGCTTTAAACTGCTCGTACCTGTTGGTGTTTGGCAACATGGAGGTTGGTGGCGCTGTGTATGTGAAATTCGCGAATCCAGTCAGATCCGTCACTTTAACAGGCGCGTCCACACTGCCGAACATGAGATTTGTGTCAACGTTAACGCTTACACCGCCCATTCCGACTCCATCCCGGTCAGTCACCTTTGCCATGACCACCGTCGAACCCGAAGGGGAGATGACCCCGTCGAGAGTTGACAGGCTGAGCTGGGCAATGGGCTTGGAAGTGATAACGCTGGATACCTGGAATGCACCGCCCACTTCGGCGTCCTTTGTCACATTGGCCCAGATATATACGTGCCCCTCGATGAATGGCACGAGCAGATCAAAATTGAAATTACCTTCAGAATCTGTATTTCCAGAGATGTAGGTGCCGAAACTGGTCTGGACCTCGACATACGCATTGTCCATCGGAACATCATTGTTCGTCACCAGAACATAGCATGTCGAATTGCCATCGGCGGGAAGTGTGTCTGGTACATACAATCCGACCTCAAGATTGCCATAGGACGGATTCATATAACTGGGTGGAAGCAGATTGTTAATTGAGAATCTATTGTAAATCGAACCGAAACCCGAAACCCAGCCCTGCCAGATGTCTCCACGGTATGCTTCGATGTTGGTCCTGTAGTAGAGCGTGTCATAAACTACATCCATCATGGTTGCGCCACAAATGTCCTTGATCAGGCCAGCCCTGATGTCATTGTCCATCTCGACTTCCATGTCTTCGATCATGGCATCCACGGTTGCGTTGTGGTAACCGGCGGCATTCGAACCCCACGGGTTAAGTGCGACATCCATGTCCGAGTGGAAAAAATCCCTCAGGTATGATTCCGGGAACGAGCCGACGCTCCATCCTAAGATGTACATGTCGAAGTCAACAGACACGTAAGCCGCGCTCACGAGTGTGTCAAAGCTTGTTGGCACAGATGCAATGTTCAGGCCGATTGATTTCAGGTTCTTTTCAATCATGATACCGCTGTCAGCCCTTATCGGGTCATAGTCCTTCGGTGGTGTCAGGATGTTGAATTTAATCGGTGAACCGTCCGGCATGTCCCTCCAGCCGTCTCCGTCCTTGTCCGTGTAGCCGTTCGCGTCAAGAAGTGCCTTGGCTGCGTCAAGGTTACCGCCCTGTATCCAGGCCGGAACCGTTGTGTTCACGTAGAAGGTGTTGGTGACGGACATGGGAACGGTTCCCTTGATACCGTAACCGCCCATGAGCCTGTCAACGATGTATTGTTTGTCAACGCAGTAGGCTATGGCCCTTCTGAAGTTCTTGTCGCTGATACCTGCTTTCCTGAAGTTGAATGACATGTAGAACAGGCCCTGGTCCTTGTTTGTCTCGATGCCGACACATGGGTTAAGACTAAGCGAGTTTTGATTACCTGGTGTCAGGCTCCAGGGAAGATGGTGGACCTCTCCGTTCTGGAGAGCAAGTATTGCCACGTCGAGCTGAGTGTATATCTTGAACCTCATTTCCTTCACGTATTTCGGGTAGTTCGGGTATTCGACGCCCTTCCATGAGGTGGTGCCGTTCTTGTCCCAATAGTTCTCGTATGCTTTGATCACGGAGCCGTTTCCTGGGGACCAGGACTCGAGGTAAAACGGCCCAGTGCCTATTGTTGCGTCGGTTTCAGTGGGAGAACTGCCGTATGAATAGTCAACCTGGAATTCGTCTGTGGTGTTATACCACCCCTGGGCTGGTACTGTGTGATTATTCCATATGTGGAACGGAATAATAGGCAATTTCATTGTCTGGTACCAGAACATTGAATATGGCTGATTCAGGTGGAAGTCCACCCTATAGGTACCATTTGCCTCGACACCAATTTTACTGATGCCGCCGTCGTACCTTGTGAATGTGGTACCATCGCCCCAGTACAGCGAGTTTAGCACCTGGTTCTGGAATAGCCCCCAGGCCAAGGTTTGGAATGAGAATACGACATCCTGCGAGTCCATGACATGGCCGTCGTGGAATGTGACGTTCGATCTGAGGTTGATTGAAAACTGCAACCCATCAGCGCTCACCCAGGCATCGGCTCCGTTCGGTCCGGTTGGGTTCGCTGCCGCCAGAGCAGGGTACAATTCGTAATCAGGGTTGTAGGCCATCAGGCCCTCGAAATTGTACTGAAGCTGATTTGATTTCCAAACATCATTCGTATCTGGATTCCAGGGATTCATGTCCTTCATATCGCTCTGGAGTGCGATAATCAATTCATCATTGAATGTCTCTGTATATGGTAGCTCTCCGCTCCAGGACTCCATCAGTGGGAGGTCCGCATTCGAGTCAATTTTTATAGGAACCTGCGGCGGAACATAAGCAAGACCCTCGTCTGCAAGTTCCTTTCCTTCCACATCATTTCCGACCTCGCCCACCATCACGAATGCCGAAACAACCATAACCGCGCACACCCATATTGTGAATATTTTTTTTCTCACAAACTTCATCCCCTATTATTTACGATGCTCGTGCATGCACATGCGGGTATATATTTGTTTTTAAACGGCGAAACCCAATTATCCATTCACCCCTTGATGCCGCTCGTGAACAAGCTACCGATAATCCTGTTGGTTGGTCTTCTGCTCCTCGCAACCGCCGGCCCGGCCCTCGCCCAGGAAGACGAATGCACCGAGGAGGACTGTGAGGAGTGCACCGATTGCCGGACCAACAATTTCTACTACATACTGGTGACGGCCATCATTGTATTTTTGGTGTTCTTTTTTCTGCGGAATCGGGCGCCGGTTATGAAGAAATAGGTTCAAAAATGAATCATAAGTTTGTTTCGAATATGCGACGCGAAGATAGAGAGAAAAGCTCCTGTGCAAGATCCGCGTAATGGGTTTCGCCCCACACGTACTGGTGGGGCGAGTACCTGCCACCCCGCCCTGACAGGCGGGGCTTCATGATTGCAATAATTATACTGACCATATCTGAAGGGGTGAAAGCGCACTCGGTTGAGAAATGAAATGAAACCCTGGCCTTACAGCCAGGGCATGCGGTTTGGAAATCGTTTTTGAACAAACCGATAAAACTGCTCTCATCTACTCCCATTCAATTGTAGCAGGCGGTTTGTTCGTGATGTCGTATACGACTCTATTCACCTTGTCCTTCATGGAGTTGGTGATGCGAATAGATATCTTCTCCAGCACCTCGTGGGGTATCCTGGAATAGGCCGCGCTCATGCCGTCCAGCGATTGAACTGCACGCACTGCCACCGTGTACCCGTAGGCCCTTACGTCGCCGTGAACCCCGACCGTTTTTATCGGGGTGAGTACAGCAAAATACTGCCAGGGCAATTCCATCTTCCCGGCTGTTGCGGCCTTCTCGAATTCCTCCTCGACTATGGCGCATGCTTCTCTCACAATATGAGCGGCCTCTTCGGTCGGTTCGCCGATTATCCTGATGGCCAGTCCCGGTCCCGGGAAGGGCTGGCGCTCTGCCAACTCTATGCCGAGATACCTGCCCAGCTTCCGCACCTCGTCCTTGTACAGGTCCCGCAGCGGCTCCACAAGTTTCATGTCCATCTTCTCGGGCAGTGCACCCACGTTATGATGGGACTTTATGACGTCCCGCAAGTCTCCGCCGCTCTCTATCCAATCGGGGGCGATCGTACCCTGGACCAGGAATTTCGCGCCTGTTATCTTTGCCTCCCTCTCGAAAACGCGAATGAATCTTTCGCCTATGATTTTTCTCTTGGCCTCGGGCTCGGTGACGCCTTTTAGGGTATCGTAAAATTCCTTGCTCGCATCAACAAACTTATGATTGATGTTCATGCGCTCCATCATCTTGACCACGTCGGCAGATTCGTTCTTTCGCATGAATCCGGTATCCACGTGAACAGCCACGAGCCGGTCCCCGATTGCCCGGCTCACCAGCACTGTTGCCACAACGCTGTCAACGCCTCCGGAACAGGCGATTATGGCTTTCCCGTCGGTTATCTGCTGCTTGATTATGTCAATGGCTTCCTTCGTGAACGCTTCCGGGTCGAACATCACATCGCTCCCAGGCTGGAGGAATCGGTATGAACTTTGTTCTCCTGTTCCTTCCGGTGCTCCAAAAGCTTTTTCTCAATCTCGGTATCGGTAATCGCGATAATCTGGGCGGCCAGGAGTCCGGCGTTCTCTCCCCTGTCAAGGCCCACAGCTGCAACAGGAATTCCGGGGGGCATCTGGACTATGGAAAGAATCGAATCCAGATTCACCTTGCCGCTCACCGGGACCCCGATGACCGGCCGTATCGTGTGGGCTGCAATAGCACCGGGCAATGCCGCTGCGAGGCCGGCAATGGCAATGAATACCTTTGCATCGGAATTTTCCACCAAGTCCGCAACCAGTTTGGGCGTGCGGTGGGCGGATGCGACCTTTATCTCGCATGATATCCCCAGTTTCCTGAGTGTATCAAGTGCTTTCTGACCGACCCCCAGGTCGGACTTGCTTCCCATTATTATGAGTACTTGCGGTGCCATGGGAACCCCATATCAGCGATAATTCATAAGGTTTTGGGAAATGCGTAAGTATTCAGTGAAATGAAGCAATAACGATTGTAGATTTACGGACTTATTGACTGGCCGAAGCGAATAGTGAAAAGTGTAAAGTGAATAGTGAAAAGTGACGTTGGGAGGTAAATGATGAACGAATCGACTCTCAAGGACTAAAATACTACGTTTTTCATTTTTCACTTATCACTATTCACTGTTCACTAAAAACTACAATTTAACGGGCAAACTTCAGGAGACTGAACTCTTACGGAAATGCTTTTTTAGCCGACATCATTCCCCACCTATGGACCCCGAGCCCATCCACGGAGAACCCGCGCTGTTCGCCCCAGACATTTCGACACTGTTCATAGCGGACCTCCACATCGGCCTGGAGCAGGAAATCCTCCAGGCGGGGGCCAGGATACCGCCCAAGACCGGGGAGATGCAATCCAGGCTTCTGAATATCTTGAAATCAACAAAGGCCAAGACCCTGGTCATCGCAGGCGACCTGAAGCACAACATCCCAGTGTCCAGCTTCCATGAAGAGAGGGAGATACCGCGGATGATTGACGCGCTTTTCGATGTTGTGGATGAGATACATCTGGTACCGGGAAATCACGACGGCGGCATTGCCAATTACCTGCCCCGAGATGTAATTCTTCATTCCAACAAGGGCTTCGTCCTGGGGGATTACGGGATATGGCACGGCCATTGCTGGCCCTCGGAGGAGGTCATGGCTTCCAGGACCGTTCTCATGGGGCATGTTCACCCACAGGCCGCGTTCGTGGACGGCGTCGGAAGCAGGAGTTCGGAAAGATGCTGGGTCCGGGGAAAATGGAACTTTTCAAAGGCCTCGAAGAGATACGGTACGCTGGGCGAGGGATTCATCATGCTGCCGGCCTTTAACGACCTGTGCGGCGGTTCCCGTGTCAATGACATAGGGCAGAGGAAGATCGGAACAGTTCTGCGGCATGACCTTGCGGATATCGGGACGGCGGAATTATTCCTGCTGGACGGGACCAACCTTGGGAAGGTCGGGGACAATCCGGTCAGTGCGGAACGTCGATAGTTTCAGTGACCCCTATTTCATGTATTTATACTCCGGCAGCGTTTAGATTATTTGATGATATATTTCATGAATAGGTGGATGAACGCTTGAGCAAGAGCGGCGACCCAGGCAAGACCGAAATGGAATCGGCAATCATGGTAGATATCCAGACAAAGATATATGCGGTGCGTGGTCTGCAGGTGATGCTGGACAGGGATTTGGCAAAGCTGTATGATGTGGAAACCAGAATACTGAACCAAGCAGTCAAGAGAAATCATGAAAGGTTCCCGGAAGAGTTCTGCTTTCAGTTCACGAAGACGGAATTCGAGAAATGGAAATCACAGTTTGTGATGTCCAATGCAGACAGGATGGGGTTGAGGAAGAACGGAACCGTTTTGCGGCATGACCTTGCGGATATCCGAGCGGCGGAATTATTTCGACTGGACGGAACCAATCTGGGAACTGCGAAGAGCAATTACATATAATTTATCTGTTAGATTATATATTTTATTACTTATACTTTATGAAAGCAATCGGTGAACGCCGAATCTAAATAGCAACGATGAAAAGGCGTTCGCCATGGGTAGTCAATTTCCAAACAATAATTCCCATCCGTCTGCCGGTAATCGGCAATCCGAAAACGATGAGATTACCGGTCGAAATAGATATTTTTTCCGGATATACTAAGAGGTATTCCCATGATTACACTGGACTTCATCAGCCCCAGCCTCTTGGCTGCTGCTCCCGCCCGGTACATTATTCTGTTATCAACGTTATGAATCTGTGCTGTCTTTACGGCCGAGCCCAGAGCAATCCCCAGGTCCAGAAGCCGGAGCATGCAGTTGGGGCCGTGGAAGTCTCCTTCCGCACTGGCTTTGTTGAACTCCGCGCATGACCCGAAGCCGCAGGCCCCGCAATTCAGGCCGATTCCCTTGTGCGGCATTACGCCGATGAGCACCAGTATTTCCGAGTTCTCCACGCCCTTGGCGTCCCGGTCCCAGTTGGCGGCGCCCTTCTCCACGCCCATCTTCAGCATCTCCTTCACAATGAGTTCGTTCTCAAGGTGGGTGCAAATCTTCACCTCGATGAAGTCCTGGCCCGCCGCTTTTGGCGCGGTTACGGCCGCAACGCGCATCAGTTCCGCCACGATATCTTCGCCTTTCTCCATTTTATCACCTTATTTTTATAATATTTCCGATATATGATTGCGATGCCGGGACTATTTTCGGTTTCCTGCCGGTGCTGGCCCTTATGATAATTTCGGACTCTTCCTGCGCGATTTCCGGCTTGTTGTTCTCCTGGCTGAGATGCGCCAGGGCGATATGTATTGTTTTTTCTCCCACGACGCTCACCAGCATCTCCGCGGACTGGGCGTTGGACAGGTGGCCCTGCCTGCCCAGTATCCTCTTCTTGAGGAATGCGGGGTACGGGCCTTCTTTCAGCATCTGGACGTCATGGTTGGATTCTATTATTATAGCATCCGAGTCCATGAACCGGGCCCGCACTCCGGGAGTCACGTGCCCCAGGTCGGTGGCCAACGAGACCTTGGAGCCTTTTTTGCAGACGGTGAAACCGACGGTCTGGCTGGCGTCATGGCACACCTCGAAGGGCGTTACCGTGAAATTGCCGACATGCTCCGGAATGCTCGGAACAAGTTCAGGCTCGGTCGACATCCCGAACTTCGCGTCGAGCCATCTGTGCACCGGCTCCGTGGAGAGCGCCCTGGTGCCGAAACGCTTTTGCAGTACCCTGACGCCGCTGACATGGTCAACATGTTCGTGGGAAATTAGTATCGCATCCAGATTTTCAACATCAAGACCGGCCTGGCCCAATCGGCGCACGGTTTCCTTGCAAGAGAAACCGGCGTCAATCAGGAAGAGGTTCTCGCTGTCCCAGAATGCAACCGAATTGCCGCTGCTTCCGCTTCCGAGAACGCAAAACTGAAACATCTCAGAGTTTCCCGGCTATCTCGTTTGCCATGTCCAGGGTGGTTGAACTTCCGCCCATGTCGTAGGTGCGGACCTTTCCTTCCTTGATAGTCTCGGCAACGGCCTTTTCCAGCTTCTCGGCCATCTCTTTCTCGCCGAGCCAGTCCAACATCATCTTGGCCGCCAGTATGGTGGCGATTGGATTTGCTTTGTATGTGCCGTAATGCTTCGGCGCGCTTCCGTGGGTCGGTTCGAACACTGCCAGGTTCGTGCCGATATTGCCGGAGCAGCCGAAGCCCAGGCCGCCCACCATCTGGGCGCATAAATCAGACACAATATCGCCGTAAAGGTTCGGCGCAACCAGTACATCGTAGTTGTGCGGGTTCTTGAGCAGCCACATGCACATGGCGTCTATGTTGGCATGGTCCATCTGGATATCTGGAAAGTCCTTGGCGACTGTCTTGGCCATCTCCAGGAAGAGTCCGTCAGTTGCCCGCACGACATTGGCCTTGTGAACAACGGTAACTTTCTTCCTTCCATGCAGCTTGGCGAACTCGAATGCGGCGCGGATGATTCTTTCCGATCCTTTCTTCGTGTTTATCTTGGTGGAAATCGCATACTGGTCCAGCGGGATGTCCTTGAACGGCGCGAAGGTCTTGGGCGCAACTTCGGCCAGCGTGTTTCTGAGGGCTTCCGGGACCGGGTTGAATTCCACGCCGACGTAAAGGTCTTCGGTGTTTTCCCTGAATACCACAATGTCGATATTCTCTTTGAAATTCAGCGAGTTACCGTCATACCCCTTGCAGGGCCTCAGGCAGATGTAGAGGTCGAACAGCTGGCGCATCCTCACAATGGGCGAGCGGTACACGTGGCCCTTGCTCTGGAGTTCCGGGACAAGTTCCTTCTCGGCCTCCTTCACCGGCTTTGATGTGATGGCGCCGAACATGGACGCATCAACGCTGTTCAGCAGGTCGATGGTCCTCTGTGGGAAGGCGTCGCCTTCCTTGCACCAGCAGTCCCAGCCTATGTCGCCGTGAATGTATTCCGCATCCAGACCAAGCCTGTCAAGCACTATCTTGGCCGCTTCCATTACCTCGTTTCCTATTCCGTCGCCTGGTAACCAGGCTATCTTGTATTTTGCCATGCTACAACAACCTCCAAAGTGGGGATTGAATCCTTGACAGGGACATGAAATTGCAATATAAAATGGATTTGCCGGGCCTGTGTAAAAATGTCTGCGGGGTACTTATACAGCATTCGCATTTTCACGCCCGATGGATTATTTCACGGTTACCCTGACTGCCGTCGGCCTGGCCATGGACTGCCTGGCTGTATCACTATCCTGTGGAATAGTGATGCCGAACTTCGACAAACGCGACGCTCTCCGGCTGGGCCTCTTCTTCGGGGGATTCCAGGCAATGATGTTCGCACTGGGATGGGTCGGCGGTACGACTTTCGCCGGATACATTGAATCCGTGGACCACTGGATTGCCTTCGGGCTTCTGCTGGTAATCGGGCTTAAGATGATTCACGAAGGCCTGGAAAACAAGGCGGAATGCGCCAACCTGGACATCCGGAACCTGAAGGTGCTGTTTGTGCTGTCAATTGCCACCAGCATCGACGCCCTGGCAATCGGAATTTCCTATGCAATACTTGAAATTCAAATAATCATCCCTGCGATAATGATAGGTATTGCGTCCCTGGCACTCGCTTTTGCAGGCGGCACGTTCGGCTCAAGGCTGGGGGAGAGATTCGGAAAACGGATGGAGATTGTGGGCGGGCTCATTCTGATCGGGCTGGGAATCAAAATTCTGGCCGAGCATATGTGGTTCTGAACATCAGCGTCCGAGTATGGCCCTCGAAATAACAATTCTCTGGACCTGGCTGGTGCCCTCGCCTATCTCCATGAGCTTGGTGTCGCGGAGCATCCGTTCCACAGGGTAATCCTTGGTGTAACCGTAACCGCCGTGTATCTGTATGGCATTGAGGCAGGTCTGGGTGGCCATTTCCGAGGCATAGAGCTTGGCCATTGAGGCCTCTTTTGAGAATCTCATGCCTTTATCCTCCATCCATGCCGCACGGTAAACAAGTAATCGTGAAGCTTCGATGCGTGTCGCCATGTCCGCCAGCATCCACTGTATCGCCTGGAACTTGGCGATTGGCCGGCCGAACTGCTCCCTCTCCTTGGAGTATCGGACGGATTCGTCCAGCGCGCCCTGGGCTATGCCCACGGCCAATGCGCCGACTGCGGCACGGCCGCGGTCCAGGATGTTCATGGCGCCAGTAAAACCTGTGCCTGGTTCACCCAGGATGTTTCCCTTGGGAATGTGGCAATTCTCGAAGACGAGTTCCGAAGTGTGCGAGCCCCTGAGGCCCATCTTGTCCTCGCTGGTGCCCAGGCTGTATCCCGGCGTTCCGGTGGGGACCACGAATGCGGATATTCCTTTCGTGCCCTTGGATTTGTCGGTAACGGCCATGACAGTGACATAATCTCCGATTGCGGCATTGGTGATGAATATCTTGGTTCCGTTGAGTACCCATTCATCCCCCTCCAGAACCGCCCTGGTGGACATTCCCCCGGAATCGGAACCGGCGTTGGCCTCGGTCAAGGCCCATGCCGCGAGCTTCTTTCCCGCCGCAATGTCAGGCACCCACTTCCTGCGCTGCTCCTCGTTGCCGCGCTCGAAGATATGCCCCAGGCCAAGAGAGTTATGAGCTTCCATGACTATGCCTGTGGAACCGCACACCCTGGCAATCTCCTCCAGAGCAATCATGTAAGAAATCTTGTCGCAACCCGCGCCCCCGTACTCCTTCGGAACGGTCATGCCCATGAGGTTCATCTCGCCCATGCGGTCCAGGATTTCCTTCGGCACATCGCCGTTCTTGTCTATGTCGGCGGCGATTGGCTTGATCTCCTTCTCCGCGAAGCTGCGAACGGTGTTCCTGAGCATCTGGTGTTCCTTGGTGGGGGTGAAGTCCATGTGAATTACCAGACCCACTAATAGATGAGGATATTTGTAAGTTTTGATGGGATTGGGAATGGGAATGGTCGGCCGGTGTTCATGCATTTTTAAATCGCGCTGGCCGCTTCTCCGTGAAAGCGGCCATCCCTTCCTTCTGGTCCTGCGTGTCGAAGCAGTTGCCGAACGCATCCGCTTCCTTGGCCAGGCCGCTGTTCTGGCCGTATTCCTCGTCAAAATTGCTACTGGGCCTCCACCCCGCCGCCCAACCGCCATTGTACCATCGGATGCCTGGCCAAGTCGTTCTTCACCGGGATGTCGTCGAAGAGCAGCCCCTGGTCGAATACGCATTCGTCGTAAAACCGGTCCAGAAATCTGCGCTCGTCCTCGCTGAAATCCAGCAATCCTTTCACGAATTCGAGGACTGGGGCCCTCATCTCCTCCAGGTCGATCCTGTAGTCCCTGCGCCTCAGCAGGGGAACGAGCCATCTCTTGACGTCATCCTTGCTGATCTGGCGTATTTTCAGGTCTGTGACCTTTCTGGCATCTTCCTTATTGAGAATGAGATAAAACAAGAACAATTTTTTGAACAGTGCGGCATCGTACGGCCGCTCAGCCATTGAAAATAACTGTGCATCGTACAAATCCCGTGCGGTGCCTCGGGAAACAAGAGCCCTGACCTTCTGTGCCATTATCTCCTCGAATCCGTATGAAATGCTCTGCACTTCGCCCAGCATTGTGAAGGGATGTTCAAAGGTCTGCTTTTTTAATTCCAGAACAGGGAGCCTTTCACCGTAATTGATTTCAACCTTCAATTTATCCGTGCTCCCGGATGCGGTCGTATATCCAAGTTCGAATTGTTCTTCCAGATACATCGAGTATGGCTTGTCGAACCTGTAATCCTGGCTCTTGATTAATTTCTCAAGTATTTGGCGAATCTCCAAGCGATCTTTCACCATGACCACTTTTTCTATGCTTCCAACATAATTCAGGTCTACGTCCACCGACAGGCGCTTCATGCCCAGGTATATGAATTGAATTGCAGTACCACCCTTTAGCGCGAGGCAGTCCACAAGTCTTGGATTTGTGTGCATCTCCTTCACAAGCGCCAGCAAGCGATATGCCTTCTCCAGCACCCCTCTGTTGTAGTCTGTTTCGTGCGACACTCCGTCGAAGTATCTCCTGTCAGGGTAATTAGACAAAACGCATCAACTCCTCGATATTTTTCGGAACTATCAGATTCCAATCACCGATGAACCGGCCTAGGCCAGGTACATGACGCTGCATCAGGTAGTACGTCTTCCTTCCTACTTTCCTCTTGAGTTGGTCCATGAACTCCTCTGGGGGTTTGAAATCTGCCTTGAGAAGGGAAAGGATGTAGCCAGTCTTCTGGTATAGACTTCGCTCATCGAATTTTCTGAGATGGTCACCCAGATTGTTGAAATCCAGCATGTGGAATGTCTGCACGCTCTTCAGAAATTCCTCCGGGCCGCCGCAATAATCCATCCGTCTGAGGCAGTCCAGAAAGGTGCGCTCCCGGTCCGTGACAGGCAACTTGACGCCTCCCCGCCAGACATCGACAATACCGAACAATTTCTCAGTGGTCACGAATGTGTACAACGTTCCCTGAAACTCAAAGCCCTTCAGCGAGCGGTCCCTCATGTAGAAGACTGTGTTGAAGTGCGACTGCGCAACGCCGTACATTTCCAGCGCTGAGTGATAGGCAAGAGCACCAGTACCTCCAGCGCGATTGGCAATCACGTATCTGTCTATTTCGTGGTATTTCCCCTCATACTCCACCGGCACGGCAGCATAGAGCCCCCTGTGTACTCTGATGGCGAGGCCACGCTTTGTCAGGGCGTACATAACGTCCCTTGCACGGCGGCTACCCCCACATATCTCAGACACCGCCGCAGTGTCCATGACGCGCTGTCGAACCATCTCCCGATACACGCGTGCAGTGCATGTGTTTCCTACCTTGATTTGTTCGTTGACCGTCATTTTCATCGATGAAAAGCACAATACGAGTAATAGAATATAAAGTTTTCTACCTTTAAAACGCCAAAAGACGTTTATTTTATAGATTAACGAAGAAAAACTAGTAGAAGGATGAGGGACCAATTGCCAATATCCCTACTTCCCCTTGAACCCGGCCTGCCGCTTCTCCGTGAAAGCGGCCATCCCTTCCTTCTGGTCCTCGGTGGAAAAACAGTTGCCGAACGCATCCGCCTCCTTGGCCAGGCCTGAATTCTGGCCATTATCCATTGCGAAGTTGATTAGTTCCTTGCAAGAACGTACGGCGATCTGGCCGTTGGCCGCAATCTGCTTTGCCAGGTTCAGGGCCTCTTCCATGAGTTTTTCCGGGGGATAAACGCGATTGGCCAGGCCTATCCTCAGTGCCTCGTCAGCACGCACGTTACGACCGCTGAAAACGATCTCCTTTCCCATTCCCCTTCCCACGATGCGGGGCATCCTCTGGGTCCCGGCAAATCCCGGGGTTATGCCGAGTTTCACTTCCGGTTGGCCGAAAATGGCCTTTTCTGAGGCAAGAATAATGTCGCAGGCCATGGCCAATTCGGTCCCGCCGCCGAGTGCGTAACCGTTAACCGCTGCAATAACCGGTTTCGAGCAGTTCTCGATGGTGAAAAGGGCGCGCTGGCCGTTGCGGCCGTACTCGCGTCCGTCCACGCTGTTCTTAACTGACATCTCCTTGATGTCTCCACCTGCAATGAAGGCCTTCTCCCCGGCGCCTGTAATGATTATGACGCTGACTCCGTCGTCCTTCCCCAGCGCAGTGAAGCATTCCTCAATTTCCAAAACCGTCGGCGTATCCAGGATGTTGAGGACCTGGGGCTTGTTCACGGTGACGATTGCGATGTTGTCCTGCTTTTCGACGTTCAGGTATTTGTACAAGGTATCACAGCGGGAATGCATCGCGGGTTTTAAACATTAGGCATTGGTGATGCATTCCAAGAGTTCCCGCACCTTCGCCTCGATCAGGTCCCTGGCTACCCGATAATCTCCAATCGGTTGCCTGTAGGGGTCCTCGATGGCCCAGTCCTCGAACATGTCCAGGTAGATTGCGGGACAACTTTTTTCCACCCCACAGCCCATGGAAATCAAAATGTCAGCCCACTCCACCATCTCGGCTGTGAGCAATTTCGGGTGCTGGCCGGATATGTCAATGCCCTTCTCCCGCATGGCTTCCAGGGCAAGATGGGCGACGGCGCTGGCGGGTTTCGTGCCTGCGCTCCGAACCTCCAGGATGCCCTTCCCCAGCTCTCGGGCGAATCCCTCGGCCATCTGGCTCCGGCAGGAGTTGCCCACGCAGAGAAATAATACTTTCACGAAAAGAACACCGCCTGGACAAATATAAAGCCAAGCATTAATAAAAATATAATTATAATAATAAGTATTAATAATCTGGCCGGTGCAGAGAATATTTTCAGATAATTACCGGCGATGCGGGTGTAGGAATACGCCTTCACCTTTCCGAGTTTTTTCTTTTTCATGGTCTCTTCGGACGGACATTGTCCCTGCGAGCATTAAGGTTTCGCAGGTATGCATTTATTCAGAACGTTTTCCAAATCAGCAATCGTCTCCAGGGAATATATCAACTGGCTGTCGAACTTTATCCCGGCGGC
This sequence comes from Methanobacteriota archaeon, assembly GCA_013791785.1. GTDB lineage: Archaea > Thermoplasmatota > Thermoplasmata > SG8-5 > SG8-5 > UBA147. Next base: position 7,076 of record VMTD01000045.1, on the reverse strand, counting down.
CTTGAAGTACCATGTCACATGCTTGCGCATCCGCTTCATTCCGGAAAGTTCTCCAAACAGCTCCTGCTCAATGCGGGCATGGTCAAGAATAGTACTGGCCAGCAATTCTGGGGACATTCTTTCGAACTTGCCGGATTCCAGCAAGGAATACGCAGTACCCAGAAAGTCCGGCCGTCCGCGGGTGGCGCGGCCCATCATCACGCCGGCGGCACCTGTTCTCTCCAGCAGGGCGACAGCATCCGCCTCGGAGCGGACATCGCCATTGGCCAGGACCGGGATGTCCATGTTATCCACAACTTTTTTAATGGCCTGCCAGTCGCTCTTTCCGGTGAATTTCTGGGCGACGGTTCTGCCATGAACAGTGATGAAATCCGCGCCCGCGTCCCGAACCAGTGTGGCCAGTTCCAGGGACTGGTCCTTGGAATAACCTAGACGCATCTTCACGGATACAGGAAGTGAAACTGCATTTTTCACGGCCGAAACGATCTTGACCAGCTTCTCCGGGTCTTTCAGCATTGCGCCTCCCGAGCCTGTGGCTGCAATCCGGACCTGCGGGCAACCTGCATTAATGTCGATGAAATCTATCTCCATGGTCTCGGCGCGGACCGCAGCTTCTGCCATGCGCTCGGGGTCCCTTCCAACCAGCTGGAGGGAAACGGGACGGTGCTCCGGCGTCGTCCGTGTGTAATGCATGGTCTTCCAGTTGCCGCGGCACAGCCCCTCGGCGCTAATCATCTCTGTGAAAATCAACCCGAAATGAAAACGCCTGGCAACCTCCCGGAAAGCATAATCTGTAACGCCGGCCATTGGTGCCTGAACGAACGGGTTGTCGATGCGCAGGTTTCCGAGCTTCATGGTATCCCTAGTAAGTCTTTTTTTCTGGTCTGGACACGAATTCCGTAAAAAGTTCAACGCATTCCTGGCGCATGAAACCGCCGGTTATGTCCACAAGGCTTTCCCCCATCTCTTTCATCTTCTCGTTGGAGATTGTCAATTCGTTGAAACCTGCGTCAGCCGCGTCGCCGATGGACGCGCCGAAGATTATTCTTCCGATGCGGGCCCAGTGTATGGCGCTGAAGCACATGGTGCACGGTTCCGTCGTGGTATAAATCGTGCAGCCCGAGAGGTCTATGGTGCCCAGCTTGCGGCACGCCTCCCGAATAGCCACTATCTCCGCATGAGCGGTGATATCGGTTTCCCCCCAGACGCGGTTATGTTCACAGGCTATAATTTCTCCATTACGCACGATGCATGCCCCGAACGGTGTCTGGCCGGTGCCCATGCCCTCGCGGGCCTTGTCGATGGCCGCATGCATGAAATCCTCATTGCACATGATAAGGCCAATGAGGGAATGGTATTTAGATATTGAGGGTGGTGATTGTAAATTTTAGATTTTAGATCTTATATTTTAGATTTTTGTTGAGAATACGCCACGCCGTCAATCCGTCGTAAATCTACAATCTACAATCCCTAAATCTACAATCGTCAATCCGTAAATCCACAATTACTGCAGCCTCGCAACGTACTGCCCGCAATTGCTGCCTATCTGATTCTCTTCCAGTTCCCCGATGCTGAGAATGGTCTCGAAGCCCAACGTTTCGAATTCCCTCACCAGCTCGTTCACTGCTACTGGATTTTCTGGATCGAAACCGGGCAGTATCTTGTGGTATTGCGCCCGGTAGGTCGGGTTGAGCGGGGTAAGCTTGATGAGAAAGTTCTCAGGGTCGAATAATCGGGCTATTCTCTGGGTCTCGATGGGAACGTCCTTCATGACTATGAAATTGAGAGTGATCTTTTTATCGCCCGGACTTCTGAATTGCCGCCCCAGGACTGCAATTTCCGGCAATGCCAGGCCCTTTACCGGGATTAGACGGCGCCTTGCCTCGTCGTCCGTGGAATGTATTGAAAATTGAAGCTGGAAGCGTCCCCGGAATCCAGCATCCTTTATCTTTCTCAGTTCCTGGATGAAAGGCGCGCATTGCGAAGGTCCCACAGTGGAAAGGCTGATGACCAGATTCTCATGGTTTTGGGTTGCCAGATTTCTCAAGAACACCAGTACCTGGGGATTGAGGGTGGGCTCGCCCATCCTGGCCAGTTGCAATTTCCACATCTGCGTGTTGATTTTTCCGTCGGGAAATTTAATGTGTGCCAGAATATCCAGCTGGTCCTGCATCTCTCCGGCGGTGAGCGACCGCAGATAACCGCCGCCTGCATCGCACATCTTGCAGCCTACGGGACAGCCGACCATTGTGGAGATTATGTTCACCCATTTCTCACGGACCGTGCGGGGCGGTTGCACTGACTCGACGAATTCAACGGAGTTACCGTCATCCAGTTGGCCGACATGAACCGTCGCCAGTTCCGGGTTTCCGGAGATGGAGAGCACGTTCACTTCCGAGCCTCCCTGCCTATCCCCATGGCCGCTCTGATTCCGTCGCCAACAGCCATTGCTGCCTGACCCAGACCGCCATGCTTCGCATCTCCAACGATGCGGAAGCCAGCCGGCGGGTACTCGGGGTCGATGCCCTCAAGTTCCGGCAGATGACTTTCTCTGCCAACCGCCACAAGGATCAGGTCGAACGGAAGTTCCTCTGTTCCGATTCTGGCAACGGCCTTTCCCCCGTGCAGCCTGACACTTTCAACTGAGCCTTCGGTTACTGTGATACTGTCGTCGATTTTCACCGCGTCCAGGAGATATTTTATGCCCCTCAGCTCGGATCTGTGGAGAAGCGTTACTTTCAGTCCGCGCTCGGCCAACGTCATCGCCATATCCATGGAGGATTCCCCGCCGCCCACTACCAGTGCGTTGCCCTCAGGATACCATTCCTCCAGACGCATTATGTTGTAATGCAGCAGCCCCACTCCGTGCAACTCATCCTCCCCGGGGAAACCGGCTTTCTTCGGGCGAGTGCCGGTACACAGAATCATACCGTCATATTCCTCATTGCCTGCGGAATTTACAGTGAAATGCGTGCCGGTGAATGCCGCTTTCGTAACCTCGATTCTTCTGAGTACGAAATCATATTCCTGAAATTGCTCCTCCATGAGCTGTGCCAGATGCTTCCCGGTTATGCCGCCGGGAAATCCCGGATAATTTTCCACGAAACCGGCGTTCCAGAGGTTGCCGCCAATTATTCCGTGCTCAAAAACGGTTACTTCATGGCCAGCTCTTGATAACTGTATCGATGCGGCGATTCCCGCGGGTCCGGCTCCGATCACTGCTATTTTAGGCATTATTTTTCCTCCAGCAATTTTATTATGTCGTCAACTGTGACAATGAAAGCGAAACCGTGGGCCAGGGTAGCCAGTGCCGAGAAATGCAGCATGTAATCGCTGGTGGCGGTGGCGTCACCCACGAAATAAACGGTATAACTGAGCTGGAACGCTTCTCTTGCTGTCGTTTCGCAACACAGGTCGGTCATGACGCCGCATATGACGACGGAATCGCAGCCCAGCGCCTTCAGCCGTTCATCCAGGTCTGTGGATGAGAAAGTCCCGTAGAGATGCTTGTCCAGTACCTTGGAACCTGGGGGAAGCTTGATTCGGGGGTCGACATCAACCCACGGACTATCTTTCTCCAGGGTGGCATTCCACCATCTGGCCGTGGGGTCATTATCATCCTTGGAGTAATAGCGGGTGGCGAAGACAGGCAACCCCAGTTTCCCGAAAGCGCCCACCAGGGCCTGGACCGGCTCCACAGTGGCATCGAAATCACGGCCGTACGCTGGAGCATCCGGATCGCAGAAATATCTCTGCATGTCTATGACCAGCAATGCCGGCTTGTTGAGTTTGGGAGGCGGGTTCAGGCCCCTCAGTCCCTGCAACTGGTATTTCCACTCAGGTTGTAATTTCTCTGACATTGGCATCACACAGAGTATGTAATTTTAATATATATTTCGAAGCCCGGCAATACCGGGAGGTTCCTGGTTTTTCGAGCTGGAACGAAGAACAATGCTCAAGGCTTAATGGCAATCTGCATAAAAATATGTTCCTTGAGCATTAGCATGTTATAGCAGCATGCCCCACCTGTGAGGGTGGGGTCGTGATATCCAAGCATACTGGGTGATACAAAGCTTCTGTATATTGTTAAACCTCGGGGCTTGCCCCGGGGTGACAGGTACTCGCCCGACCAGTCCGTGTCGGGTGAAACGCATTACGCGAATCTTGCATGGCTGCTATTCGTTCATCTTTCGCATTGCATTTTACTGCTTATGCCAATTCATTTCAGCCCTGAAGGACTGAGCGTTCTCGGCATTTATGCAGTAAAGGGGGTAATCGATGAAAACGATTTATGATTATGAGACGGTCCAGAACCTCAGAGTGGCCGTGAAATTCTATCTTGAAGACATGGACATTTCATTAGTGGATACCGAAATCTGCGGCGGTCAATTTCCCGTTTGATTTGTCTCTTCAGGTGACTGTTCGGTTTCGGAAATCTCCGGTTTCCGACCTTTCTTCATCATCCAGAATCCCAGAGCCACACCGGCCAAGACGATGACCGCCACGATCACGAGCCAGAGATAGCTGCCTGCCTCCTCCTCTTCCTCCACGATTGGCGGCGCATTCACGGTCACCATCATGCTGTCCGTGTCCCAGTTCCCGGCGGTGTCGGTGACGTTCAGCGTGACAGTGTGATTGCCCACTTCCCAGAACATGAATGTCGGGGAAACGCCGTGCAGGATAACGGCTGTGCCATTGTGGGTAAAGGTCCAGGTGTGGTCCCCTATCCCCACATTGTCTGTGCTGGTTGAGCCGTCGAAGGTCACGAGCGTCCCCGCGGTTATGTTACGGTCGGAACCAGCGTTGGCTGATGGCGGAATGTCATCGATGGTCGTTGGCTGTCCTGTGACAGTTACCATCATAGTGTCCGCGTCGGAATTCCCGGCGGCGTCTCTCACCATGAGAGTAACAGTGTAGTTGCCCGGAATCGTAAATGTGTGATTGGGGAAAACCCCGTAGATAGTGACATTCGCGATGCCATCGTTGAAGGTCCAGGTGTAGTTCACAACGCCGATATTGTCAGCGCTGGCAGAACCGTTGAAATAAACCGAGTCATAAACTTCAACCGTCTGGTCAGCACCAGTATTCACCGTGGGGTCGTCATTGTCCGCGATCAAGATATTCCTGATGCCAGTGGAGTTCCAGTTTCCGGCGGCGTCGGTTGCGGCAATCCGGTAATGCAACATGTCCAGGCTGCCGATCGGGACAGTTATTTCAAGTTCGTAATTGTCGGCATCGGCATGCACCATGGTGGCGTTGGTCTCGGTTCCGGTGCCGAACCAGTATATGACCTGGACCCCAGAGAGTTCCAGATTGTCCGTGACCTGCGCCTGGAAGGTATAGGCATCCCCGGTTGTACCCGCTACCGGACTGGTGTCCGTTATCTGCGGTGCGGTGATATCATAGCCAATCCTGGCCTGAGTCGTAGCTGTGGCATTCTCCGGGTTGCCCGATGTGTCATTTGCCCGGCTGTAGAACTGATAGTAACCCTGCTCATCTGGAAAGCTGAAGGTGAAATTCCAAGGTTCCGCTGTGAGATTTTCGAACAATGTCCAACCGCCCCAGGTGGCATTGTCTTGGCTGAATCTGTAAAATACCTCGACATTGTTTGTTGAATTGGTGTTGTCCGTGACACTAACTTCCATGTTCAGGTCGGGAATGTTCCAGTAGATCGTGGGCTGAAGGACATGGCTTTGAGGGGCTGTATTATCAAGTAACCAATAAGTCTCCGCAACCTGAGATTTTGTCTCCACATTTCCTGCCCCGTCTGTGGCGATGGTATAAAATTCATAATATCCTTCATCTCCCAGATAATATATCATCGGGGCAAAGAGCCAGGATGGCTCACCGGGGTCGTAGAAAGTAAATTCGGTCCAATCTCCCCAGGTCTGATTGTCCGGGCTGTATCTGTACCACAATACTACATTGTCGATTCCGGAATAATCATCATCCAGATGGGTTGATACCATGCAATATCCCCAGAAAGGCTCGTCCGCATCCAGATATGCCGATGAAATGGGCGATGTATCGTCAATATACACACCGTCCGTGTGATTCATCAGCGGATATGCATCCTCGTTCCCTCCGCCCAGTATGTCGATATATGGCGTGTCCCCGATGCCGTCTGGGCCGGTCTCATTCTGTTCGGAGCCGGAGAACGCATCTGTGCCAGCGTAATCTGACCAGTAATTGCCGCCACCTATGACGTAAGAAACATTCCAGCGATTGGCCCCGTCATCGAATGCCTGAACAATGTTATCTGCGATGTTGTTGTAATGGAGCCGGTTGAAATCGGAATCTGAGGTCAGGTTCAGCCCCTGGCTGTTAAGTGAGATATTATTGTTTACTATCTTGTTGTAGGATGAATTCATTAGGTAAATCCCGGTGCTGGAAGCGTTGACGATGTTTATCTCTATGTCGAATTGGCCTGGGTTGTCTGTGACCGTATATCCGAACACCCGTATCAGGTATGTCCCGCCCTCTGGGGCCAGGAGTCTGACACTCTCGTCGGCGTCGGCATCTGCGCAATATGTAACGAATTCTTCGGTCTGGGTAATTCCATCGATTGGATTGCCCCCCTTCCCGTCCAGGAATATGCCCAGGTCAAGGTCGGGCGCGTTGGCATGACCGGTGATACTAACTTCGAAGAGGATTGTATCGGCCAGGTCCACGGCCCTTGTGAACAAGGTTTTGCCCCCATCACCGGTTGCCAGCTGTTCCTCGAAACAGGTGTAATTGGACCAATTCGGGTCGTTCTGATATACATCCAGATCATTTTCGATTATAGAATATGAAGATGAACCTGTCATTCCCGTGGAATTAATGATTGAATTACCGCCAAGATAATTAATCGAGGAAGAATCGAAAATAATTCCCATGCTGTTGTTTGTGACATGATTGTCAAAGACGTTATTATTTTCTGATGTGAAAAAACAAAGTCCAATATCGTTGTTAACTAGAACGTTGTTCCTGACATCCGACCAGTAAGAATGCCCCATATACAATCCATAATGATTGCCCAAAGCGCTGTTATTCATTATTTGGATTGTCCGAGAGTCGCCCCATGTGTACAATTC
>VMTD01000011.1 GCA_013791785.1 Methanobacteriota archaeon | reverse complement strand
TGAAAAGTGACGTTGGGAGGTAAATGGTGAAAGAATTGGCTCTCAAGGACAAAAATACTACGTTTTTCATTTTTCACTATTCACTATTCACTAAAAAAGATTGACAAAACAGCATACTGGAAGCATCGGGAATCATGAATCCAGGTTGATGAATATTGGATAGGGGCTCGGTAACAAGTTCAATGGCTGTTTTTGGCAGCCATTCCGTACGATTCCCGAGTTCCCCAGTTCCCGATTCCCAAATTACAAAAATCCTATGGGGCAAACTTCATATATGCATGCGGTTTAATCGGTTGGATAATATATCCAACGGTGATTTGATGAATGAAAATGATGGGATGGATAATAAGCCTAGCCAGGCAGCCCCAAAGTCCGGGCCGGGAATATTGCCTTTGATAGTGGTGGCGATAGTGGTGATTGCGGCGATTGGCGGATTCATTGCGTACAATGAGTTCCTGAAGCCTGAACCCGCGCTGGTCACGGCAACGATATCGATTGACTTCGGTAACGGAACCGTGGTTTCCGAGGAAATAGGTTCGGACAATAACACTGCTCTGGGGCTGCTGCGCACCTATGTTGGAACAGAGAACGTTGGTGTGACGGGAACTGAACCGCTTTTGTATATCGATTCCGTTAATGGTGTGTCAACCGTTAACGATGTGCCGGGCGTCTTCAACAGCACGGAGGATCACTTCTGGATATACTACGTGAACGGCGTGATGCCCATGGAATCCGCCGCGCTCATCGAGATTCACGATGGCGATTTGGTGGAGTTCAACTTCGAAACGTCGCCCTGGTAGGTAATGAAATGAAAATCAGACTTGACAGGAAGAAGCTGGAAACAGCCACGGTCATAATCGCGCTTGGCATTGCTTTACGTATTGCGCTGGTCGATTACCCGAACATCGAGCCGATATTGCCCCTCGCATTGCTCGCCGGGATTATACTCGGCGGCTGGTACGCGCTCTGGGTGCCACTCACAATGATGGTGCTTTCTGATTTAGTCATCTACACATTGGGTGCAGGTGGCTCGCTTGGTTGGAATTTCATAATGGGCGTGACATTCTTCACATGGTCAGGCATGATGCTAGCCGGGTATGCAGGAAAGGCCTTGAGACCGAGGATGTTTCTCAGGATGAGGAACATGGCTGTTTTCACCAGCGTCGGCATTGGTATAGTGCTTATCTATGATGCCTGGACTATGATAGGCATCTGGCTGGTGGGCAGCCACTCCTTCGAGCTGGTACTCGCGGGCCAGGTGACTTTCACAATATACCACCTATTGAGCACCCTCATCTTCGTGCCGCTGTTCGGAACCGGCTATGTTTACATCAAAGAGTACGGGATGCCGTTGCTGACTGACTGGAAGAGCGAACACAAGAATCCGGGCGACGAAGCTTGATGTAAGAGGTCAGTGAAATGAAGCAATAATCGGATTGGCGATTGTAGATTTGGAAATTGTAGATTGTAGATTTACGACGGACGACATTCTGCCAGCCACAATCTAAAATCTAAAATACGGTTGGGCATATTCTCAACATAAATCTAAAATCTAAGATCTAAAATCTAAAATTTCAGAACACTGAACTCTTACGGCCTGAGGAAAGGTATTTATCCTCCCCCATTTATACTCGCTTAAGTGGTAATATGAAATTATATCTGAAGATTTATTTCAGCAGTGAAGGCAAATCCATAATGGATGTAATCAAATTAGCGGAGAAGCTGGGATTCGAACCAGATGTCGGAGATGACGATTTTGTGATCGGGTTTGAAACTCCTGAAGAGTACGCGGAAATAACCGAAAAAATCCACAAGATGCTGAAAGGTACCAAGACCATGTACAAGGTTTCCACCCGCAACAAGTAATCTCGGAACAGGGTCAATCAGAAATATTTCTGGCCATTCTATCCAATAATTCATAAACTCCTACTTTGATAATCATTCAGCCCGTGCAGATTATCGGCAGTAAAGGTTTTAATTCCGGGCGTGATTGTCTGACCGATGTACATTGCATTGTCAGGAACGCCCGGCACCGGAAAGAGCAGTGCCGCGAAGATACTCGCATCCAGGGGTTACACCGTCGTTACCGTGGAGGAACTGGCACGCAAGCACGGCGCCATTGAGGAAGTTGGCGGTGACCTGGAAGTGGATACCGAGGCGTTATCAAATGTCTTGGAACAACCGACTGGGACGATAATAATCGAGGGCCATCTCTCCCACTGTCTGCCAAACGGACTTTGCGTGATACTCAGATGCCATCCCGAGGAACTCAGGAAGAGGCTTTCGGGAAGAAAATACTCCCGTGAGAAAGTGCTGGACAACCTTGAGGCAGAGGCCATCGACATCATACTGTCGGAGGCCGTGGAAGCCTGCGAAACTGTGTGTGAGATTGATACCTCATCATTATCCGTAGAGGCCATTGCCGACGCCATCGAAAGCATTATCAATGACAAGGCGGATGAGTATCCCCCCGGCAAAATTGACTGGAGCGGAGCGGTGATGGATTGGTACTAGACAATTACAGGGAAACGGCAGACAAAGTACTCGTTCCCATGGCCAGACGGGTCATCAACGTAAATCCGGACCATCTTTCCGCGGTTGCCATAATACTGGCTGCGCTTGCAGGAATACTTTTCTACCTCTCCGGAGAATGGTACTGGCTCCTGATAGTGGCCGTGGCCGTTCTCATGGCAAGCGCCGTCATGGACGCCCTTGACGGCAAGGTCGCGAAACTCGCCGGAAAAGCCAGCGTCCGCGGCGATTTCCTGGACCATGTTCTGGATAGGTATGCGGACATATTCATCATAATGGGCATAATGCTCTCCGGGTACTGCAACTGGCTCATCGGCGTTCTCGGCCTTACCGGCGTTCTCATGACCAGTTATCTCGGTACACAATCACAGGCTGTCGGCGTCAAACGCGATTACGGCGGCATACTTGGTCGCGCGGACCGTCTCGCCCTGCTGATGCTGGTGCCGCTGCTCTTGTGGGGCATGCTGTTCTTCTGGAACACCGATATAATTGTCACGCTGCCGTATCTGAACCTGGCCGTCACGCCTTTTGATGTTCTACTGCTGTGGTTCGCAATCGCCGGCCACTTTACAGCGATACAGCGCGGCCGGAGAACCTGGAAGGAACTCACTGCCCGCCAGACGAAGTAGAATTTTCCTGCCCCGATTCCTTATTGACCGCCTTTTCCCCTGCCTTGGACTTATTTCGCGGCTTTTTGCCCTTTACCCTGTAATAAGTGAGTGGGTGATTCAGCCATTTTTTCTTGCACAGCGAGTCCGGGTCAAAACACACCCCGTGAGTCCTCATGGTTGAGCATTCCGGCGGAAGATATTCAACACCGGACGTTTTACCGGTGATGTGGTCAATCTGATACCTGGCCAGCTGCTCCTTGAAGTCCGGGGAGGATGAGAATACCGTCACAATATCGTCGTTCGTCATGCCGATGATGTGCAAGAAAGATGTCAGCGCGAACCTGCCGACATGCGGCACGTTCTGGCCTTTCTTCATCATGTCCAGCAGTTTCTTCATGCACGGCGGCAGCCTGAGGAAACTCACGCGGCCATAGCTCTCTTCCTCGAACCTGGCCTTTCTCCTGGCAACCTCCTCTATCACAAGGTCGATGGAGTTCTTGAAAGCGGCAATTATATCATCATTCACAGGCAGGGGCAGTTCCGCTTCGATGCTGTCCTTAATGGCATGTTGCAGAAGCCTGGCCAGCCTGTCTTTGCTCACCGGAACCCTTCCGCGGTCCAGTTCCTGATTGTTCAGCTTCCATTCCTCGCTGCGCATGTCGCTGCTGTGCCTGAGATAATCGGTGAAATGAATGCTGGTCTCCGTGGCGTTAATTGCCACCGCATCCATGCCCATGAGCACTGCCATCTCAATGACAAAATCCAGTTTTTCGGATTCCAGCCTCTTCTGGGTTGTGATGGCTTCGGCCAGCGCGTACCTCTGGATGAGATGTTCATCCGCTGTGCAGGAAACGATGATACGGGCCACAACGTAGGAAAGCAGTTCCACCAGAAGGTCTGCTTCGCTCACCATGGAATATTCATTGATATGACCGTCCACCAGCGCCTCCATGACCCTGCGGCGGCCTGCATGGCGCACCTGCTCATATGCCGCATGATTCACCAGGCTGTCCAGGCTGATGCCTATGCCCTTCAGGTATGCGGATGTTTCCGGCAGTAGCGGATACCGTGCCAGGGTCCGGAGGTTCATGGCCCTCAAAAGCCCGAGCGGTTTAAAGAGTTTGCTAGAACGATGAAATAAGCGAACTTCGGAATGGGGACCTGATGCCGTGGTGTGGATGGCGGCTAGCTGGGGCAAGTGGGCGGCTGGCCGGTGCCGGAGCCCCGTGGCCAGTTTGAGCACTGGTTTAAGCTAACCCCGCCCTTACAGGCGAGGCTTTAAAAGGATGATGCGGGAATCGTGTCACCAACCCGGTTCCGGCAACCGGGTCACAACCCCGGCCTCCAGATCAAATGAGATTATATTCGACCGGGGCATGATGGGGATGGCCGGTGCCGGTTTGCAGTCTTTGGCAATCCGGGTGTTACGGCGAAGTTTATGGTTAGGCGATATTGACCACACCCCCAAATACCATCAAACCCTGGATGCGGTTCTCGAACATCCAGCCGGAACAGTGGATGGACCAGCCGCCCCGCACGCCCCCGCCATCACTCGCTCAGCGACGCGATGTCAAAGAACAGGGTCCTGGTGCCCCGAGCTTTGAACCGGCTCCTCTCCCGCTTGGAATCGAAGACAAACTCAAATCCCAATTTCAGATAGAAATCAAAAGCATCCTGCTTGGCCTGGACCAGCAACAGGCGAACGCCGGCACTTTCCGAACTGTTCAGGGCCTGCACCATTATCTTTTGCATTATCACGCGACCGATTCCCTTTCCCTGCCAGCGTTTATCCACGGCAAGGCGGCCGATGGTTATGGATGGGAATTCCTCAAGTTTGAACTCGCCCATTTTTGAAAAGCTCTTGTACGATTGAAGATATTCCTTGCGCAGGGAAGAGTTGCTGAGGGTGTAATATGCGACCAACTCTCCGCTGTAAAACACCAGTGTGGTTCTGCCCAGGTGCTCTTCGTTAAATTTACGAACTTCCTCGGTGCAGAGAAAATCGTTCAGTTCCTTGTTCCCGCAATCGAAACCCAATATGTTCTTCGTGTCGGTCTGAAATGGCTGAAAACTCAATTTGCTGGGCTGTATTGTCTCCGGGCTTCTGAAAAGTTCGGGAATATTATCACCGGAGAATTATTTCTGATACTGGAACCTTTCTCTACCCTGCCTGTAAAACTTCTTCTGGGTTTCACTGAGCTTGAACTTGCTGAGCTTCTTCTCGAATTCCTTGGCGTCCTTCGCGCTAAGGTCTGGTATCGGTTCCGGGTATGCCATGTATTAATTTCCTCCTGGGTTCTCTCTTCAAACTTATATCATTTTTATACTATTATAAACTATTCCCGAGAATTCAATCGGATTATCAAACCGAATCACATGGCCGACGCGACAAACACCCACACCACGTCGAACGTGAACTTCCTGGCGGTCTCGTGTGCTACCCCTGTGGGATTGACGCTCGCCATATAAGCCTTCAACATGAAGGAATATTAAATAGTTGATGGTCGCCCGCCCTCCCAGCCCCAACACCCCCTTCGCCATCCTCACCCGCGCGTCATTCTCTAACCAGCATGCCCCGTTTGTGAGGCCGGGGTGACGACGGCACCCGGACTAGCCGACATTTTGATGACGGCCGCGCGGGACTTCCAGCCAAACCGACATTCTGCTAGCACCCGTTTCGCCAAATGCAGAATAAAACATTCAATAAGCTAGATTTTAATACACAGAGTCGATTTCAGCATCGCAGGTGTTGAATTCATGACATTCGTGAAAATTGATGGTAAAAAAATCGAAGCTGGCAAGATAATCTGCCTCCTGCGCAGCTACCGCGCCCATGCAGAAGAAATGGGCTCCAAGGTGAGCGAGAAGCCGGAATTCTTCCTGAAGCCCGGGACGGCCATAATCCACGGCGGTGATGAAATAATCATCCCCGGGGAATCGGATGACGTGCATCACGAAGTGGAACTGGCGGTCATCATCGGCAAGCCTGGAAAGAACATTTCTGTGGAAACTGCCATGGAGCACGTTGCGGGGTATGCAGTCATGATCGACGTAACCGCCAGAGACATTCAGGCCGTTGCCAAGAAGGCCGGCAAACCCTGGACGGTTGCCAAGGGCTTCGATACCTTTGCACCAATATCCGACGGCGTATCGGCCTCCAGGGTACCCGACCCCCGGAATCTGGAGATATGGCTGAAAGTCAACGGCCAGTACAGGCAAAGATCATGCACTGGCATGATGATTTACTCAATTCCCGAGATAATATCGCACATCTCCGGAATCATGACCCTTGAAGCCGGCGACATAATCGCCACCGGAACTCCGGAGGGCGTGTCCAGGCTGGTCCCGGGGGATGCTGTGACGGCCGGAATAGGTTCAGTGGGTGAGATCAATGTCTCTGTCAGTAAGTGTCCAGTGAAACGATAACGATTGTAGATGTATAACGATTTTCGATTTAGGGATTGTAGATTGTAGATTTACGACGGATTGACGGCGTTGCACATTCTCAACAACAATCTAAAATCTAAGATCTAAAATCTAAAATCTAAAATTCCAGAAAACTGAACTCTTATCTCATCAGATAATTATATAATATCATAACTACATTGGCAGCAGAGGATAAGAAATGGCATCGGGGGACCTCAAGAAAGTAATGGGTACGCTTCTTCACAAGAAGTCCAAGCGCATAGTCACGGGCGTCGTTAGGAGCGGCAGGCGCACCGATATTATGACGGTGGGAAGCCAGGGCCGGTACCTGAAATCCAGACCGCCGAAAACTTCGGATGTGCATGACATAGCTATTCTGCCGACCATAAAGGCCGCCATAATGCACTCCCAGGGTGGCAAGATTGAAGTGAAAAAGCGCGATTACCGCGAAAAGGTGAGGCGCAGGAAAATTTCCACTCTTATCTGCATGGTTCTGGACGCGTCCAGTTCCATGGTCATGGATGCCAAGATGAAGGGCATAAAGGACGCCCTGGGGGAACTGATGCTTGATGCGTACCAGAAGCGCGACCGCATCTCTCTGGTGAGCTGTTACGGCCGGACTGCGGAAGTTGTTCTGCCTTTCACGTCCAGCATCGACAAGGGTAAGCAGTACATCGAGAAACTGGAGTTCGGCGGTACCACACCGCTGGCTGCAGGAATGCGTCAGGGCCTGGACAACCTCCGTTCGAAGCTCAGGATTGAAAAGGATACGAATCCGTTACTGATTATCGTGACGGACGGTTCTGCCAACATGCCCATTGTGCCCGGCGAGGATATTGAAGGCGAGATAAAGGAAACCTGCTTGGCCATAGAAAGGGCACACATCCCGACACTGATAATCGATGTTTCAAAAACCGGTTCAAAACTGGCACCGGTGATGGCTGACCTCTGCGGCGGCGTTTATTACCACCTGGAGCACGGGGATGTCATGGAGACCACCGTGAAAATCGAGGACGTGATGGCATTCGACAGATGCCTGGAATACATATCCATCGGCCTGGTTGACCCGAATTTCAAGGGCGCGGTTTTCCAGGTTGGCAACAAGAAAATTGTCAAGGAAGTACTGGAATTCATTGACACGCTTTCGCTGGAGTTCAAGGCCATTGCCGATTGCCCCGTGGGTTGTGACCCTTCTGACAAGGATTCATACTGCTACTACTGCCGAATGAAGTACCTTAACGCTGACCAGCCGCCTGAGATAAGGACCTCGCTCCGGACGTTTCCAATCGTTCAGCTGGACAGGGAAAATACCAGCTCCGAGATGATGGGCGATATTTACGTCAGATTCGTTGCGACCACCAGCAAGCTGAAGGAAGCCAACCGCGGAATACTCTTCATCGAGAACATTGACCTGCTTGACCCGGAAGTATCAAAGGGCATAGCCAGGACCCTGAGGGGCCGCTCCTACACCCTTAAGAAGAACGGCCGTTCCATGACTTTCCCGTGCAAGTTCTCGGTGGTGGCGACCCTCAGCAAGGAAGACGCCGACATACAGAAGGAACTGGAGGAACAGATTACTCTGTTCGTCAGACCCAGCGACATGGGCAATCTGCAGTACAGGACCAGGGCTATCCAGTACGGCAAGGATTATGACGCGGACCCTGCCAATTTCAAAGTCAAACTCGACAGATTCAGGAAGGAGTGGATGATAAATTACCTGAAAGCGAGAAAGGTCATGCATGATATCACGATACCGGAGATACTGGACAGGGCACTCGATATCTATGCCACCGAACTGAGCCTGGAGGAATGCTTTCCGGATAAATTGAAGGGGCTGGCCAAGGTTGTGGCCGCTAAGAATTTCAGCACGACGGTCGGCGAGAAGGACGCCGCAGAGGCAGTGAACATCATGAAGAGGCATTTCAAGGTGGAGGGCGGCATGGAGATGAACATCCCCCCGATACTGAAACCTTTCGTTGGCATAGCCAATGCGGTTGCCGAAGCCGAGGTTCTGAAGGACAAGATACTGCTATTGCTGGTTTCCATGGAGAACATCGGCGGAGCGCTCGTACGCGGTTTCGACCCGGATTCGGTAAGAAGCGCGCTCCGATATCTCCAGGAGATGGAATTCACAATCGATGTCGTCAAGGGCTGTACAGTGGGCTGCGACCCTACGCGTCCCGAGGAATTCTGCCCCAGATGCAGGCTTGATTACGAGTACGACCGTATGGAGATAGAGAAACAGAAATTGCCAGTTGTATTCTTACCCAACAACGTGACTCTGGAGGGACTGAGAGGCAGTGTTTTCGTGAACTACGTGGTAAGGCCCAACCTTCTCACCAGGGCCCACAGGGGCATTCTGTTCGTTGAGAATGTTGAAGAGCTTGACAGTGACGTTGAAACAGCCCTCGCCGGCGCACTGGCAACCGGAAAGAATTCCGTGGAGATGGACGGTAGGGTCATAGAGCAGCCATGCCGCATACTGCTGGTCGCCACAGTGGACGATCCGGATGCGGAACTGCACCCGTTGATTTCTGACAGGTTCAGCGTGCTCATGGAGGCCACGCCGGACGATTTGGTACTCATCCGTTTCAAGGCCCTGTGCTACCTGGAGGAGTTCGGTTCCAGGCCGGAACTGTTCAACACCAGGATACTAGAGGGCAAGGAAATCGCAATGAACAGCGTTCTGGGTGGTCAGAGACTCATGGTGGATGTGTCGATATCGGACGCTCAGCTTGACCTCATAGCCAGGATGTGCGCCGAGTTCGAGGTGGAGGGTAACAGCAATGAATTCAGAATTGAGAGCGTGGCCAAGAGCATGTGCGCCATGAGGGGCGAGAAACGTGTCGGCGACGATGACATAGTCAGGGCCGCCCAGATGGTCATACCGCTTACGATGTCATCAAACAGGGAGGCCAGGGATGAAATTGCCGAGTCCATCAGGAACATGGTGTTGCAGTATGCCTGAGGTGCGAAATGACTGATGATGACCTCGAGATGAATTTCACCGACCTTTCCAAATTCAGGAAGAAGAGCGAGGTTCCGCCTTACCCCATTGTCGGAATAGTGGGCCAGCAGGTCATGAAGAAGGCGATTCTGCTTGTGGCATCCAATCCCGCCCTGGGAAACATAATCATTATCGGAGAGGCCGGTACAGGAAAATCCGCCGCGGCCAGGGGTCTCAAGGATATTCTCCCGGAGGTCGAGACGATAAACGGCTGCGACTACAATTGCAATCCCAAGGAAAAATCTCGGTTGTGCCAGGACTGTAAATCATCTGTGACCGAACTCAATTCATCGCCCAGGAGAATACCGCTCCTGGAAGTGCCAATCGGCGCTTCCGAGCGGAGGATATTCGGTGGTTTCGACAGCCAGTCCAGGTTAAAACCAGGGTACGTGGGCCAGGCCAATCGCGGTTATCTTCTCATCGCCAGGGCCAACCTGCTGGATCCGGATGTTTTGAATCGCATACTGGACATATCCGAATCCGGCATACACAAATCCGACAAGAAACACGGCGATTTCAAGCATCCGGCAAGTTTCAATGTGATTGCAACCATGAACCCGGAGGACGGGGAACTGGATGCCGATGTACTGGAAAGATTCTCCATGGCTATGAAGGTTCAATCCATACGGGACATTGAGGAGAGAATAGAGATAGTAAGACGTGTGGAAGCGTACCGCCTGGACCCTGTGGACTTCGTCAACCGGAACCGCAGGGAAATGGAGGCCTTCGCCCAGAGAGTGAAACGGGCGAGAGACCTGGTGAACAGGGTGGACATGCCCAAGAAGGTCGAGGATGCCATCTCGAAGATATTGCAGAGACTGGGTCAGGATAATGACAGGGCGAGAAAAGCCCTTCTGGAGGGTGCGCTGGCCAATGCCGCATTCAATGACCGTGTGTGGGTCACGATTGATGATGTTGCCGAGGTTGCCGATCTGGTACTGGGACATCGGGGGAAAGCGTAAGCGTTTTCATAAATTTTGTAGCAATATAGCCAAAATTCAAAATAATAGAAAAACCCCGGTCAAATAGCCGGGGTTAACGGTTTCCTCATTCATTATTACGAGGTATAGTACGCAGCGTCGTAGGGCTCTGCTTTCAGGCCCTTCCTGGTCCTGATCTTTCCCACAACCTCGTCCAGAAGTTCCCTGGGGATCTTCTCGAAACCGCAGTTCTCGGTGCTCCACATGGCCCTTCCACCAGTAACACTTCTTATGGAGTTGGAGAATCCGAACATCTCGGAGACCGGTGCCTTGGACTTGATGGTGACCATGTCGCCTTCCTGGGTCATGTCCTCTATTACTGAACGACGTTGCTGCATTTCCCTTGTGGCCGCGCCCATGACGTCCTGCGGGACGCTTATCTGAACCTTCTGTTTCGGCTCAAGAAGTACTCTGCCCGAAAGGCACATTGCGCCGCAAATACCCTGCCTGATTGCCGGAATTACCTGGGCCGGGCCCCTGTGGATTGTATCTTCGTGCAACTTAGCATCCATCAGCTTGACTTTGACGCCCATCACCCTTTCATCGGCCAGCGGGCCTTTCTTCATGACCTCTATGTACCCCTCCCTGCACAGTTCCATTGTCTCGTGGAGGTTCTGGATTCCCTTGGTCATGTCAATGAACAGGTTCGGGCCAAATATGGCGACGATACCCTTCGCCTCGTCCTTGCTCATTCCGAGTTCCTGCATTTGCATCATGAGGCCCCTTGCGTCCTTTATTCTGCCGCCTTCGGAAGGAACCTTGCCGGATTTGATGAATTCAATGATGTTCTCTTCCAGCGGTTCCGTGGTGATGTAGAATTTGTTGTGCTTGTTGGGAGATTTCCCCTCAAATTCCTTCGGAGTGAGTTTATCCACAGATTCCCTGTATACCACTATCGGCAGGGATGACTTGATCTCTACCTTGTGTTCGTTTTTGATTCTGTATTCTGTGATTTCCAGGTGAAGTTCTCCCATACCGGACATCAGATGCTCGCCAGTCTCCTGGTTGATTTCCACCTGAATGGAAGGGTCGGCCTTGGCCACACTTCTCAGCACCTCGACCAGCTTTGGCAGGTCCTTCATGAGCTTTGCCTCTATGGCGACGGTAACTACTGGTTCGGAGTAGTGAACAATCTTCTCGAACGCTTCCATCTCCGGGTCATCGGAAACAGTCGAACCGGCAATCGCGTCTTTGAGTCCTGTTACTGCAACGATGTTTCCTGCACATATTGATTCTACCGAGATCCTGTCAGCGCCGACGGAAAGTGATACCTGCTGGGTCCTGTTTGGGTTGGGCATTCCCAATATGTGAAGATTTTCTCCTCTTTTTATGGTCCCACTGAAGAGACGGCCTATGGCTACCTCTCCTGCATGTGGGTCCAGAACGATCTTTGTGACCATGAACGCCACCGGTCCGTTGGGATTACAGTCGGTCATGGATTTACCTATCTTAGATTCTGGATCTCCGTGCCAGATGTTCGGGATACGGTATTTCTGGGCATCTAGGGGATTCGGGTGATGGTCGATTGCCATGTCAAGCAGGATCTTGTGGATGGGCGCCTTCTTGGCCAGTTCCTTCTGTTTGCCCTGCTTGCAGTATTCGAAAATGTCCTTGAATGTTATTCCGCTTTCCTTCATATAAGGCACCGAGATGGCCCAGTTGTGGTAAGCAGAACCGAATGCGACACTGCCCTCCTCGACCCTGAGGCTCCATTCCTTCTTGAACTCCGCGGGAACCATCTTGTTTATCAAGCCATTCACTTCGGTAATGATTTTGATAAAGCGTGCCTGCATTTGTTCTGGAGTCACTTCAAGTTCGTTGATGAGCCTGTCCACCTTGTTGATGAACAGAAGAGGTTTCACCCTTTCTTTCAGGGATTGCCTGATGACCGTTTCCGTCTGGGGCATGACGCCTTCCACGGCGCAGGCCAGGACAATGCTGCCGTCCACGGCCCTCATGGCCCTTGTGACGTCTCCGCCAAAGTCCACGTGACCGGGTGTGTCTATGAGGTTGATCAGATATTCCTGGCCTTCGTAATCGTGAACCATGGAGGCGTTTGCAGCGTTTATTGTGATTCCACGGGCCTGCTCCTGCTCGTCAAAATCCAGCAGAAGTTGCTTACCTGCCAGTTCCTCTGACATCATACCGGCCCCGGCAATGAGATTGTCGCTGAGCGTTGTCTTTCCGTGGTCAATATGTGCGCAGATACCCAAGTTTCTTATCTGCTTGGGCTTGTTCATCAAGGCCTGTGCCTTCTTAATGTTGTCTTCCTTTCGTCCCATTCAAACACCTTCTGGTATGTAATCTACACTAATCCTGATTATCTGGCAGAGCCAGCTACACGTTCCACTTCTTCCTTCTTGGAAACCGCGAAACTGTTCATGTCGCCCTTGGCTGCCAGCATTATTTCATTGGCCAGACAAATTTCGATTGGCTTCGTGTTCTTGTAAGATGCATTAATCGCGCCCTTGCAGATATTGCGGAGTGCGATGTCCAGTCTCCGGGATGAACTGATGTCCACGGCCTTGGGGACCGATACACCGCCGTATTTCAACCTTGTCACTTCTTCCCTGGGGGTCGTGTTCTCCAGAGCGTCGATGAATACCTGAATCGGATTCTTCTTTGTCTTGGACTCGATGATTGAAAATGCAGTCATCACGGCGCTGTAGGTCTTGGTTTTCTTGCCAGTGTATTCCTCATTTCTCATCATGTTATTGACAAGCCGCTCGACTATGTTCATCTTGCTCTTTGCGAACGGGCGGTTGGCATGCCTGGCGCCTGTGTGTGGAACCATCACGGGGTCCAGATTGATGTACCTGGCAAGGCCCGCATCGCTGACAACTACCTCGGACATGTCATACTTGTCGAAGAGCTTGAGCTTGTCTGGCGGTATGCCGATAATCTTCTTCGGCTCGGGTTTGGCCGGATCCTTGGGCTTTTCCTCGGTACTGACTTCAGCTTTTGGTGCGGGAGCTGGTTTTTCTTCCTTCTTCTTCGCTTCCGCCGGTGCTTTCGGTTTTTCCTCGGTAGTGACTTCAGCTTTTGGTGCGGGAGCTGGTTTTTCTTCTTTCTTCTTCGCTTCCGCCGGTGCTTTCGGTTTTTCCTCGGCTGCCGGTTCCTGTGTTGGCTCTGGTTTGGCCGGTTTTTCGATGACCTTGACTGGTTCAGGAGTCTTTTTCTGGGTTTCTGGTTTTATTTCGCTCGTTTTATCGTCAGACATATCATCACCTCATCGGTTTCTCCTTCCTGCCCCGGACCATCTCATCCAGTGACACATTGTTCACCTGGATGACCTTGAATCTCACTCCGGGAATATCACCGTACGAACGGCCCATTCTGCCGCCGATTCCTTCCACCAGGACCTCATCGTGTTCATCAATAAAATTGATGGCACCATCGCCCACCGCAAATGCGGTGATCTGACGGCCGTTCTTGATCAGCTGGACTTTGACGCACTTTCTTAGGGCGGAGTTGGGCTGCTTCGCCTCAACATTCACCTTCTCCAGGACTATGCCCCTGGCTTGGGCTGAACCTTCCAGTGGGTCAGCTTTCTCCTTGAGCTTGAGTATCCGCTTCTTGTAGTAGCGGTCGTTCCATCTGAATTGTTGCCTACTATTCTTGAGCTTTCTAGCTGTGAATAATCCTCTTGCCAAGTTTAACACCTGCTCGCTTGTGGAAGCAGGGGATTAAGAAATATTGTATTTATACTTTATTACATGGATGGGTGATGTCCAAGATTACCCCGGAACTATCCTTACAAGGCCCCTTGACGAAAGTATGCTGGCAAAGCGCGTTGGTATGGTGATTATGTCGTCCTTTTTGAGCTCGTAATCGGTATTCATCCCTGCAAATTCCGGAATATCCTCCAGAACATGGACGATTGTGACGCCGCCCTCCTCATTTGATATTTCCGGCACGGGTTTTGGGATCTCCGATTGAATAATTTTCTCGGGTTTCGGAATCGGAACTTCGGTCACCGTGGGTGCGGGGCATTCTTTCACAACCACAACCTCGGCTCCTTTTCTGAATGATTGCAGCGTCTCCACAAGTTGCTCGTAGAGGGCTTTTTCCTTCCTGGCCATGTTATCCGGGGTCTGTGCACCCACCATTTTGTCCAGGGCTGCGAGCGTTATCTTTCTTTCCCTGATATCATAGATTAGCTTGAGGCGCTTTTCGGCCTTGCTCACCTGGTCCCAGAGCATCATGGCGTTGGGGCTGTTCGGGGTCTGCAATGCATCGCAGTGCTCGCTTCTGAGCTTCTGGATGTGTTCCTCCGCACGCTCGTGGAAGTGGGGCGGCAGCTTGGTCAGTACCTTGCTGCGTCTTTCGTTCCTGTAGACATCAGAAATCTCGCCGAAACCGATTTCGTCCCCGGTCATCCGACCTCAATCGCTTTTCATCTATTATAGCTTTTCATCAAGGAGGGGGTTCCCTGAAAGTAATGCAAACCAGTATCTGATTGTTCCAAACTGAATGACACATAACACTCGGTGAACTTTGTCATCCAGTATGCTTAATGTATGTCAGTGGCATGTTAGAGTGTGGGAACCCCCCTACTAAACAAACTATCCTATCTGAATTGTCGTGATTGGGATAGTATGTTTAGTCAGCGAAAGTGCAATAACCCCTTAGCGCAATAGGGGGTCGGTGAAATAATGCAGGTTTGCCCTCTTGATTTCAGGTATGGCAGAGAAACAATGAAAATCGTCTTCGACGAGGAAAGGAGATTGCAGCACATGCTGGATGTGGAGGCCGCACTGGCCGCCGCACATGCAAAGGTGGGCAACATTTCCCAGGAGGATGCGAGAATAATCTCCGAAAAAGCCAGTACCGACTTTGTCAAGCTGGACAGGGTCTGGGAAATTGAGAAGAGCACCAACCACGACATAATGGCCATGGTAAAAGCTCTTACCGAACAATGCGGTCCCTCGGGCGATTTTGTACACCTGGGTGCCACCTCCAACGATATTGTCGACACGGTCATGGCCATGCAGTTCAAGAACGCGCTTGCCATAATCGAGGATGACCTGATACTGCTGCAGAACGCCATTCTGGATCTGGCCGAGAAGCACAGGGACACGGTGATGGTCGGAAGGACCCACGGACAATTCGCCGTCCCACTAACTTTCGGCATGAAGATGGCCGTTTACGCCAGGGAAATCCAGCGCCACATTGAACGCCTGAGGGAAGCCAGACCTAGGATATGCGTGGGGAAGATGAGCGGAGCGGTGGGCACCGGCGCGGCCCTGGGAAAGCATGCTTCCGAGTTGCAGATTGAGATCATGGCAAAGCTCGGCCTGGGCATCGAGGAGGCAAGCCTTCAGCTCGTTGGCCGGGACAGGTACGTGGAATTCGTTTCATTGTTGGCGAACATATCGTCCAGCCTGGAAAAATTCGCAGTCGAGATACGTAACCTCCAGCGGTCCGAGATAGGAGAAGTGGCCGAGGCCTTCGATGCCGAAAAACAGGTGGGAAGTTCCACCATGGCCCACAAGCGCAACCCGATAAAATGTGAGAACGTGTGCAGCCTTTCCAAGATTGTGAGGGGCTTCATCATTCCTACTCACGAGAACGTACCGCTGTGGCATGAAAGAGACCTCACCAATTCCGCCGCAGAACGTTTCATAATTCCCCATGTCAGCATACTGGTGGACGATATGTTGGTCAAGATGAGCCGGGTGTTCGCCGGCCTTGTTGTATATCCCGAAAAGATGCTTGCCAATATCGAAGCATCCAGGGGTCTGATAATGGCAGAATCCGTCATGATGGCCCTGGTGGGCAAGGGAATAGGACGCCAGGAGGCTCACGAGATGATGCGCAAACTCTCGCTCAAGGCAGCGGATGCGGGCGCACATCTCAGAAATCAAATGCTGGCCGATGAAGCCATATCCCAGATATTCACTCCGGATGAGATAGACGCGATAATGGACCCGAAAAGCTATGTGGGCCAGGCAGCCGCAATCGTGGAAAATACGCTGAAGGATTTGCGCTGAAAATGAGGGCTCCCCAAAGCTAAAGCGTTGGGAAATCCTAATCATTGACAACCTGAATGACGTGGAATCCAATTGCTCCCAGAGTCATTCAGGGAGATTTGAAAATGTACCTAACATGGAATATTGGGGGAGTCCTTTTATTAAACTATTTCTCGCCCTATAGGTATGTTTTCAATAAATCTGAAAACGTCCTCATCCGCAGACTTAAAAGTCGCGGTATGTGGGCGAGAACATGTTTAATCACAGTGACGCAAGCGCCTTTTCCACGCGCCCAATCATTGTCTCGCTCTTGATATCGGAGAATATGTTCTTTGCACGTTCCAGGTATTTTTTGGCGGATGTGATATCGCCTTTCTTCACCAGCATTAACCCGCACTCGTAACAGGCATCGGCCAACCTGTACGGCATGCCCAGTTCCTCACGTAGCTTTATTGTTTTTTTGAAGTAATCGTAGGATTTCGTGTAATCCTCTTTCAGCCGGTAGGCGATTGCGAATGACATATAGGCGCCGGACATGCCCAGCCTGTCCTTGGTCTTCCTGAAAATGGCGAGCGAATCCTGGCAGTACTTGATGGACTTCTTGAAATCCCCCAGTTTGGCATAGTCCTCGCCGGCATTGAACATGGCCCAGGCGTTCATCAGAACATAATTTGCATCTTTCGAGACCCGGATGCATTTCTCGTAGTACTTCACGGATTTCTCATAATTTTCCATCCTGGCATACGCAACGCCGATATTGTTCAGGACGGTGGCCACGCTGTTAACGTTCCCGGCCTTCTCGAAGAAATCCAGGCTCTGCTTTGCATACCCGATGCCTTTCTCGTACTCGCCTTTCTCGTCATAGACATTCGCCATGGCCATGTAAACTTGGGCCATTGCCTCGTCATCCCCCAGTTTCTGAGCGCGGTTCAGGGCATCCTCCAGGTAATCCAGCGCCTTTCTGTACTCGCCCTTCCGCCAGTGAGCATTGCCCAGCCCTCTCAGGGATTCGACGATGTCCTTGGGATTATTTAGCTCGGTGGATATGGCCAGGCTCTCCTTCAGGTTCTCGTCGGCAACCTTGTACTCGCCGGTCCTGAGGGCGATTCCCGCAATCGACCTGCATATCTTGGCCTGGGCTTCCCTGTTATCGAGTTCCTTGGCAAGACCCAGAGCATCGTTGTAATTCTTTCGGGCAGATTCCCATTCTCCGGCATTGGAACTTGCAGAGGCCAGGTGCATCATGTCTTCGAGTTTTTTACCCGAATTGCTCTGGTTCTCCACGATGCTGTCCAGGCTCTTCAGTCTCAGAATTTTTCTGTAAAGGTTCTTGGCCTTGTCGGTTCCGAAAAGTCTCACGGCCCCGGAAAGCGCATCCGCAAGCCTCGGCAGATCAGATGCCTGAATATTTTCTGGGTCTATCTTCAGGTCCTTGCATTGCTTCTTGATGATGAACTGGCCCATGTCGCCAAGTTCGGACGTCATTATTTGGTCTAGCTCTTTGGAGAGGGATTTCGGCATATTTACACTCTGCTTGGACCTACTAGGATGTTCTGATAAAAAAGGTTTCGCAACGACGTTGGGTATAGAATGCTACGCGAAGGATGAAGAGACGTTCATCAATTGTCAGGGCAATTCGGCTAACCATTTTTCATTGTTTTATTAATGAATCAAGAAAGAAAAATGGACTCAGCGGGATTCGAACCCGCGGCCTCCGCCATGCGAAAGCGGCGATCTACCGAGCTGATCTATAAGCCCATATAATTTGATACAGCCAATATCATATTGGATATAAACTTTTACTAACAACAGCTCGGTATAAGGCCAATTTTCGAATACCATTTATTCTTTTTTCATCCTTTCGGTCTCGTCCAATTTCTTTTATCCTCCCTCGTATTTCCCCTACCCATGCCCATCTCCCGCACTGGTAACGATTTCGATATCATCCTGGTCACCGCCGAATACTGGGACGACCATCCCTTATCTCCGGTAGGCGTAATAGCCAGGGTGCTGGACGCCAAAGGCTATAATGTCGGCATAATCGAGAAGCCGGTTACGGAAGCGGACTTCACCCGCCTGGGCGAGCCTGAGCTGTTCTTCGGGGTTACGGCCGGCTCAATAGACAGCATGCTGAATAATTATACTCCGCTGAAGCGCCGGAGAGAAGATGACGAGCATGCAAAGGTCAATCCCATGCCGGACCGCGCCATCATCGTTTATTGCAACTCCCTTCGTCGGTATTTCAAGGGCTGCAAGATTGTCATCGGCGGCATCGAGGCGTCGCTTCGCAGGTTCGCGCATTACGATTACTGGGATAACGATCTCAGACGCAGCATCATGTACGATTCCAGGGCTGATGTTCTGGTGTATGGCAGCGGCGAACTCCAGATAATTGAACTGGCTGAGAGGGCGAAGTTCGACAATCCGCTGTCAGGGGTTCTCGGCACATGCGTCATTGCCAGGAAGGTCCCGAACGAATTCAATTTGCTGCCGTCCTTCGGTGAAGTAACGGCCGACAAGAAGAAATTCTGCCAGATGCAGAACATGTTCTCCAACCGTCGCAACCTGGCCCAGGAGTACAATAAAAATTATCTGCTTCAGTATGCTTACCCTGAATATACCACGGAAATCCTGGATTGGATTTATGGCCTGGATTACTCGCGCAAGCTGCACAGGGACTCGCTTCTGAGGATGGCGCGGTTCTCGGTGGTAACCCACAGGGGCTGCATCGGTAATTGCTCGTTTTGCTCTCTCACATTGCACCAGGGCGACAGGATAGTGTCCAGAAGCCGAACGAGCATCATACTAGAAATCGAGAAAATAGCCAAGCATAAAGATTTCAAGGGAACGGTCGACGATTTGGGCGGTCCGTCGGCGAACATGTACGGCATGGACTGTGGAAAATGCGATAGCCAGTGCATCGGATGTCGCAACCTGGACAGAAGCCATTCCCGTCTTCTGGAACTCATGAGGGATGCCAGGAAAGTTCCCGGGGTCAAGAAGATATTCGTCCGCAGCGGCGTGAGATATGACCTGGCCGTGGAAAGTCCCGAGTATGTGAAGGAGTTGTCTGAACACCATATCTCCGGTTGCCTGAAAATAGCGCCCGAGCATTTTTCCCGGAATGTCCTGGAGCTGATGAACAAGCCCAGCGGGAGGTTCGATGAATTTTTGGAGCTCTTCAGCACGCTGAACAGAAAATCCGGCCAGGGTCTCAGGTATTATCTCATGGTGGGGCATCCAGGCGAGGATGCGACAAGCATTGCCAAACTTGTGGCTCGGGCGAAAAAATTGGGCAACGTGGAGAGTTTTCAGCTGTTCACGCCAACGCCAACGACCGTCTCAACATGCATGTACTGGACAGGCCTTGATCCGCGAACCATGGAACCCGTCAGGATAACCTATGATTATCACACGAAGAAAGAGATGAAAGGAAAAATGCTCGATATTCTGAAATGAACGAGATAGACCGTTGCATGCCGTGCTCATGTAATCAAAGTAAATCGAAGTCAATGTTGCTTCGATTGATTAGGCATGCAACTTATTGTGTGAACTTCCAGCTCCGAATCAGCTAGCAATACATTCAAACGGTAACGCCAGTCCCTTTAGGGGCTGGTAGTTTACTCGGTGCAAACATTTTTAGAAGTAAGGCGGTATTGTCCATGAGAATATGTCGCCCGTTTGCACAGCCTGTGGTCAGGAAGTGACTTATGTCCAACAGTACCAGCAATGGTATTGTCATCGCTGCGGAATATATCCGTACCTTCAGCAGGTCGCCGCCCCGTTCCCTCCCCAGATGGCCTACCCGCAACCCATGTTTTTTCAACCGCCATCTCCCACGTACTCACAGCCCTTTGCATATCAGCCATATAGTCCCCCGGCGGTGACGCCCAACCCCCAGTTGGCCAGGGCCAAGATTCACGGGTCGTTCATGATGCGGCAGAGCACGGATGAGTTCATACCCACCTGGTGGGCCTGGATAATCCTCATGTTCCAGGTTATTCTTCCTGTTTTCGCAGTGATTGCGGTGCTCTTTCTGGTGCAGGGCACGAACCTCAACATTTCCGATGTCGGTTTCCTGTTCACAATTATAATGGCTGTATTGCTTGTGAGCATCGCCCTGGCAATTTCCCACGCAGTTTTGGTGCACAAACTCGTGAGAAGGCGGGACGAGCATTTCAGGCGGGATGTCGTTTTGAACGACGGCCTCAACGAGTACCTCGGTGCCGTTGCACTCGACACCAACATAGACCTGAACGTGGAAAGATGGACCATGAATACCATCCGACTCTCGGGATACACCCCCGATAGGTCGCCCATGCTCTGGGCCATGCTGGTCAGTCTGATAGCCATAATATCATTCGTCGGGGCAATATTTCTGCTGTATTCTCAGGTGTTTCTCACAAAGGACATTCATGAACACGATGAAAAGCAGCGCGCGCTGAATTACCATTTTCAGCAGGGAATGGTAAAGGCCGGAAAGATGAAGCAGATATCGCATGACTGGCAGCCGCTTCCGAAGCGCGATATCGCGGCCTATGTCATTATGACGGTACTCACCCTTGGCCTATTTCTCCCTTACTGGTGGTACGTTAACATCGTCGACATGAACACCCACATGAGGAACCAGTGGAAATTCGAGGACATGCTCATCGAGAATCTCAGGACGGAAGGCTGAGTCCATGGCATTTCCGAACATCAAACCGATTCATGTTATCATCGCCTTCGGTTTTGGCGCTCTTTCCACTTTGGTGGCTTCCTGGGCCTCCCTGGCCCTCATGCTGAATACCTTTCCGGTACTGATGCCGCTGCCTTTCCAGAATGACGACCTCGTGGCGGTGCTCATGGCCGTCATAGTCGCACCCTTCGCCGAGGAACTGGCAAAGCCAATCGGCCTATATTTCATGCACTCGGAAGAGAAGCCGAAACTTGAACTGAACGAATGGGCCTTCCTGGGCGCCATGGCCGGTCTGGGCTTTGCAATTGTTGAGAACATTCTTTACGCTTCTTCCGCCATGGCTTATGGCGGCGATGCGGCGCTTATGCTCACCGCTCTCAGATTCCTTCTGCCGCTCCACATGGTGGCGACAGCGATATCCGGATTCGGGTTCGGACTTTGGACGAAAACCGGGAAATCAAAATACTTCGTGGCATGTATTTTTGTCTCGATGCTCCTGCACGGAGCCTACAACCTGGCTGCCACAATGGTGGGGTGAATGAATGGAACTCCCCAAAGGAACTCTGAAAGGTCTGGCAAGGGTCGTTGCCCCGCTATCGTTCTGGATGGCGGCGGGTTGGGCGGCATATCCCACATTGATAAAGAAAATCATGGACGCCGCAGGTGAAACCGTCAACATGAATGAGATAAATCCTTTCTCACTGTTCATGGTAATTGCTTGTATCGTTGCCGGAACCGTATTGGCTGTTTACGGGTTCACCGGCAACGATGCAACGGATGCGGAACTGCTGGCGTTGGCCAAACGGGAAACATTATGTCCGTACTGCGGGAAGAATTTACCCGAAGGCAGCGTGCAGTGTCCCGGTTGCGGTAATAAAATACCGCAATTTTAGTAGGGACGGTTGAGTTATATTCGTTATGAAATTTCAATTTCGAACATTATTTGATACATGACTTCTTCAGTAACTTCATCTACATATGTTAATGTTATTAGGTATGTCCCAGGATTAACGTACGAATGATCTACAAATTCTCCGGCAGCGGCACTTCCATCGCCAAAATCCCATTGACAAATACAGTGGGATATCGTTTGGAAGTAATATGTCGAACTATTACTTGTTACAGATTCCAAAACATCGTCGATATTAATTACCTCAGTAACTCTTTGGGAATTGAATATGAGATTAATCTTTTCGATATATCCGCCAGATTCAATATATAATTTCACTGGATTTGCACCTTTATTTACATTGAAGTAGTAGAATTCAATCCGATAATGACGAGAAATTTCTGTAATGTTCGTGCCATCGGATAATATCGAAGTATAATATTTCAACCAGAGTGTTTGGGATTGAACCATTGGATTGCCACTCTCTCTGAATATTATTGTTGAATTTATTGGTCTATCGTTCTCGAAGATGATTGCCTGAATGTAATTACCTGGTATGCCGCTCATCGATATTGTTATGTTAACATCCACGGACACCAATATTTCGTCATAATTGGGTTTGGGTTGATTGGGATCCGTAGAAATAAATACAATTGTATCATAGATTGATCCAGGTGGTGTCTGAGTTCCAGCAGGGTCTATTCCTACGATATTACCTGCGTTATCCATAACCTGTAAATAGACTATGCGGAGTCCCCAGACTCCTTTTCCAAGGTCAATTATGGGAGAAATCGAAGTCGTGCTGGGATTCGGCCAGGGGAACCATGCTGACCAATCCCCCTCATAATATGTTGACATTATCGGATTATATCCCGCTCTCTTATATCGGTATTGAGAAACACCAGATTGCAAAACATTATCTGTTGCGTAAATATTTAATGTAACAGGATTAGGATATACCAATTCCCCACCGACATACCGCGCGTCATTATTTATCATAATTGAAGCTGTTGGAGCGGTCGTGTCTAAGCTGATGGTATCTGAATAGGTCGTCGAGGTCCAACCAGCATTGTCTTTTATTTGATAGTAAACAGTTTTTGTTCCATCCCCAGATGTGAGTGTCCATGCCTTTGTCGCGGAGGGTGATTCCCAAGCTGTCCATGTACTTCCATCATTGCTGTATTGTACTTGATAAACACCGCATCCCGAGCCATCCGAATAGGTTAACCCTAGAGTCACTGATGTTGAACTAACCCACGCACTCCCACTGTTGATTATTATTGAACCTGTAGGAGCGGTTGTGTCTAGACCGATGGTATCTGAATAGGTCGTCGAGGTCCAACCACCATTGTCTTTTATTTGATAGTAAACAGTTTTTGTTCCATCCCCAGATGTGAGAGTCCATGCCTTTGTCGCGGAGGGTGATTCCCAAGCTGTCCATGTACTTCCATCATTGCTGTATCGTACTTGATAAACACCGCATCCCGAGCCATCCGAATAAGTTAACCCTAGAGTCACTGATGTTGAACTAACCCACGCACTCCCACTGTTAATTATTATTGAACCCGTTGGAACTGTTGTATCTAGACCGATAGTGTCTGAATATGTCGTTGAAGTAATGCCCGCATTGTCTTTTATTTGATAGTAAACGGTTTTTATTCCATCTCCAGATGTTAGGCTCCAGGATTTTGTCGCGGAAGGTGATTCCCAAGCGGTCCATGTACTCCCATCATTGCTGTATCGTACTTGATAAACTCCGGAACCAGAACCATCAGAATAGGTTAAACCTAGAGTCACCGATGTTGAACTTGTCCATGCATTTCCACTGTTGATAACTATTGAGCCTGTTGGAGCCACTGTGTCGATTCTTAATCCACGATATGATGCCCATGAACCCCAATTTCCAGCAATATCCCTAGCGCATACCGTCCAATACCAATACCCATTAGCCATGTTCGATGTAGGGGTGTAAGTACTTGAAGGAGGTGTACCGCTAATCGCCCAATCATAGTCGATACTGGTAAAACCTGAATTGTCGTCCACTACGATTCTATATTGCCATATTCCACTATATGAATCAGTAGAACCACTCCAATCAAAGGTGGGTGTAGCATCAGTTGTTATGGCTCCATTAGCAGGGGAAGAAAGAGACGGTGTTGTGGGCACATTATTATCTATTGTCACGATAACCAGTGCTGTAGATACTTCAATCATATCGTCATCTATCACAGCCCTCAAATAATATATTCCATCTGATAAAGATGTGGTTACCCAGTCTGCAGTTCGTGAATATTGGTCGTTAGTTGTGTCAGAAAAAATGGTCCATGTAGCGCCACTATTCGATGAATATTCAAAGCGGCATCGGAGATATATTGCATCTTCTATATCTGGATCTGAAATTCCATCAACATTCATCGCTATGGTTCCATGATAATAACCGTTTGTGGACGATGACAGTATTGTGAGTGGCGAAAGAGATGGAGCTGGCGGGAGGTCATAATAAATTTTATTTTGATAAATCGCTGCCTTTGCGAAATGTATCATAAAATTATTTCCGGCGTTCGCTGTTTGCCAAGAACCCCAGAAATCTGCAAAGTTATAATCATTATAGTTAAAAATAATGTTCCATATTGGAAGGAATCCGGCATTAAGAGAATCATGGCCATCATTAACACTATCAAAGATGTCATATAAGCTGCCCCAAACGTTTCCTTCAACATTGTCACCAATATTATTGATATTATATATTGTGCCCGGGGTTGCGAGATAATACCATTGCCTTGCTTCAATATTAACCGCGAATCCTTGAGCATAATCAGTATAAAGTAAATCTCCTCTCACAGGACAAACAATGAAATCTGCCCACCCTTCACTCCATGCTAAATCACTATGGAGTACTTGGTCAAACCAATGAGAGCCATGGGCATTTGGCGAAATCCAATCTCCATAAGCACAAAACATAAGATGGTGTCCATATTCATGAATAATCACATCCGGGGATATTGAATCATCAGAGCCAGATCGCCCATCAATATGCATAGTATGATAGAAAAATTGCCACGATTCATGATAATCATAATGAGTAGTTGATATCCCACAACCATAATCTGCACTGTGTCCTGATTTCCATGTTGCAATTACTCTTGGTGGTGTATAACCTGCTGGACCATTGACCATATAATTCCATCCATCCATTAAATATTGAAAAATCCTATAGGCACCATGAGTCGATGTGGTCCAGCCCCCGACATTCAACGTTCCATCTGATATATCCCAAAAAGTACTTGTCACCTGAGAATATTCCGCACCCCATTCACTGTTAACATGAGCAGCTGAATTATCTGGTACAAACTCAACATATATATCCCGAGTCCCCCACTCATCACTATTTGTTAAAAAACCCGATTCAAAATGACCATTTATGTCTACTAATATTGTCGCTAATTTCGAATCACCAAATATGCTATCATCCCAGATATTGGCTTCGAGCCAACGGGCAGGTCGCTGGCCCAATTCAGGATCAGTATAATAGATATCGCCAATTACCTTAAATGTACCAAGTGGTATTGGTTCTATAGGACTTGATGATATCGTTTCAGATGGCACACTAGTGGTGTTACTGTCGAGGAACGGTGAGTTATCTGATATTTGTTCAAACAGGGGATTGTTGTAAATTGATCCAACTGTTTCATTTAGTTGTTCAAGAAGCGGGGTATTGTTATATTCTGACAAATTGTTAAATATTCGAGGAATTTCCATAATAGAACCACGAGTACCATTGTTTGTTTGATTTACACCATTGTCAGGTGGTGTCGTAGGGGTATATGAATAATTAATGATTGATGAAATATTATTTTGAATATTGACCCCGATTTGAGTTGTACAGGGGTGATTGATTGATGATACTGTATGACTATTTTTTGATGCAT